>DAIPZI010000144.1:0-3282 GCA_036782275.1 Crocinitomicaceae bacterium | reverse complement strand
AATGATTGTATTTAGTACTTTTCTTGTGAACTGTTGTTGGAGTACTCCAGCTCTTACCGTTGTCAGTTGAACTAGAAAACACCACAGATGTTTGTCCCGTTTTCATGTTCTGAATGGTCCAATTCAGATATAAATTACCGTAATGAGGAGACGATTTATGATGATCACTCAGGAAAACGGGCAAACCATTGCATCTGAAAAAATCATCAACCTCAATATTCCATCCACCTTCATGGTCGAATAAAAACCCCTCCTCTTTCAGCCAAGTTTCACCTTGATCTTTAGAAACATTTATCATTAAGCCTTTAGGACCCGACCAAGCGACATAAATCTCACCATTTTTTCCAAGTGCTGGCATCGCTCCTTCTACGGTATTATCACCATCCAGGCAATCACCACCATATCGTGAAATCCGCTTGGGGAGCGTCCATGTTTCTCCATCATCCAATGATTTAGAAAAAACAATTATTGAAGAATCCTTTGGGTCTGCTGAATCGTATGCATCAAACTGTGTCCAAGTCATATATATCACATCTGTCTCGGGATCGATAACCATCCAATGCTTATCTTGAACTTTTGTTCCATTAGGCCTAGGTGCCGAACCATCATTGAATTTCTCTTCTAGTGACTCTGTTTTTTGACACACAATTCGATCCAAATGACTCGTCTTATTGTAAGATGCCAAATGAAAATAAAAAAGATTGCCCTTAGAATTGAATTTTAAAACGGGGTCTCCATAGACTCCAAAAGAACTTTTTAATTGTTTCGATGTCCAATTTAAACCACCATCTTTAGAATAATGGTACCCATCTAAAATAGACCCAACTGCCAAGTATTTATTATTAGTTGGGTGAATATCGATTGAAGGTTCGCAACCACTGTAGCTGTATCCACTATTCGCTAATGGAATACGGATGTTTTGGTATTGGCCACATGCGGTAAAACCAATAATCAATAAAAAGAAATACAGCAATTTAACGAAGCCAGTAATTGAGAAGTTTGGTGTTTTCATTGTTTATGTTCAAGTAAAATTTAGGTTTGAATCTATTGGTCATCATAAATTCAACAGAAAATAAAATTTCGTCACGTGAAATTAATAAATCTATTTCGTCACCTTCATTGAGGCTTTTCATTACGCTCTCAACATCACCTTTTGAAACCCTGTACCCATTGCACCCAATGATTTCATCATTCACACTAAGTCCGGCATCTTCGGCTGCAGAATTTGACCGAATTGATTTGATCACTGTTTTACCTCCTGAATTTACAAGGCCAGCACCAAAATCAGGATAAGAAGAGCTAACATCTTGTACATCGACGCCAACTTTACCGAAAACATCCTCATAAGGTGGAATTTCCGTGCCGTATATATATTTAGCATAAAACTCATCCAAATCCCCCCCAACAAATGACTCCAATTCTTTTTTAAATTCATTTGAAGTAAACCCTCTGTTTTTCTGCTCATAGAATTTAGAATACAGACTTTGTAAAAAATCATCAAGGCACATTTTCCCTCTGCTATTCTCAATAATCATAACATCCAAAAGAGCCGCAATTATTGATCCCCGTGAATAATACGACATACTGGTGTTTGAGCTATTCTCATTAGGCCTGTAGGCCTTAACCCAAGCATCGAAGCTAGCATGAGCCAATGGCTGAACTCTTGAGCCAACCGAGCCCTCAACATAATTAATAGCACTTTCTACTTTTCCTAGCATTTGATTTTGAGAATAATATCCCGCTCTGAGCAATATCAGCTCGTCATAATAAGAGGTGAAGCCTTCCATAACCCACAACATATCTGTATAATTCTCTTGATTATAATCAAATGGCCCAAGCTCAATTGGCCGTATTCGCTTAACATTCCAAAGGTGAAAATACTCGTGTGCTACCAGACTAAGAAACTTGATGTAATTCGATCCACTATAGGTCCATCTGTTAACACTGAGCGTTGTAGAATTTTTGTGCTCAAGCCCACCTTGGCCATTAACCACATTATGAATAATGAACAAATACTCTTTATTTGGATTTTGACCAAAAACCTTGGTTTCTTCTTCAATGATTTTGGCCATATCAGTGCGCAATTCATCAATCACATAATTGCCATCACCATATATCGCAACTGTGTGTTTTACGCCAGCTGCATCAAAATCAAAAACCAACTGATTACCAATTTCAATCGGACAATCCACGAGATGGTCATAATCATTATACAAGAATTCGAATTTTGCTTTTGCTTTTGTCAATGCTGTTGAAACTGTTGAAAAGCTCTTGTACGGCATAACTTTTAATTGACCGCTAACATCTAAATGATCTTCAACAAACATAAATACCCCACTACCACTAACATAACCGTGAGTTAAATCCAAAAAGGAAGTACGTACCGACAGTTCAAAGGCGTATACTTCATATTTAACTATAACTTTTTTGATTTTTGATTTTTTGATAGTCCAACTGTTCTTTCTTTGCTTTTTAATTTCTAAGGGATTCCCTTTTTCATCAAATGCTTTTACCATGTTGATGTTCTTGGAGAATTCTCTAACCAAATATGATCCTGGGGCCCACACCGGTAGAGATATATCAATTTCTTTTTCCGTAAAATCTATTAATTCCATCTCGACATGGAAATAATGATTTTGTGGTTTGGGCATTGAAAGCTTATAATTAACCGATTGAGCGTGAAGCACACTGCTCGAAATAAAAATAAGAAGTAATAAGGTAAGTTTCATTTTAATTTTATTTGTTTTTTGCCATCATTTAGGCCTATTCAGATTAATCTTTAACATCATTTGTGCCATACTTATACTGCAGCCACTTTATTGGTGCAAAATCGACAAGGTAAAGATAATCGACTTTAGGGAAATGAAGGAGTCTATTCAAGTGATTTAAAGAATTATTTAAAACGGCTAGTAACACTTGCTTTATTCTGCGTTAAAAAAAAATGAAAACTCAATTCTTTTTGTTGCTAATGCTATTGATGGGCTGTTATTCCCATGAAAAAAACACAAGACAAATTGAAACTGAAAATCAAACCAAATTATCCGTGAATGATGATACTATTCAATTTACAAATGGGTTTGACTTTCCGGTTGGAAAACCAGACGCAACAGCATATTACAATGCTCAAGGTTTTACGGAAAACGGTCACCTAGGAGAAGATTGGAATGGAATAGGTGGCGGAAACACGGATTTAGGAGATCCTATTTATGCCGTTGCCAACGGATATGTTTCTTTTTCAGAAAATGTAAATGGGGGATGGGGAAATGTAATCAGAATCATTCA
>DAIPZI010000143.1:0-3296 GCA_036782275.1 Crocinitomicaceae bacterium | reverse complement strand
CTGAGCGAAACGATAATTCATCGGAGAATACTGAATCGAATACGACAAGCACTTCTGAAGAGGAGCGATCCACAGAAATTAAATCAAATGATATTTCAAATGAAGTAATTGACGTTTTAGTTCAGGAAAATAGCAAAACTGTTGAATATTTAACATCATTGGTCCTTGAGGAGAGTATGGGAGATGAGTCGACGAACAAATCAAATGACATTCAAGAAATTGTATTGTATGAGAACGACTTAAAGCAGTATTTCAAAAAAGAACTTGATATAGCAATAGCTAATGAAAAGATTGAAAATAAATACCTAGATCTGAAGTCAAAGTTTCCAAATGTAAAGTTTGAGGGGAAGAATAATATTGAAGCTCAATTAAGGGAATTAAGAATTAAAGAAAATGATTTAAAGATACGCATGAAAAGCGCTTCATCTAATAACGTCAAATCTCTCATGGCCCAATTAATTGATGCCAATAAGGTTAAGATGGAGCTTTTAGTAAAAGAGCTTGAAGAATTAGAAGAACTTGATCAAGCTAAATTAAAGATTGAATCCGTAAAAACTACAGCTAATAATAGGAATAAAATACAAAGAACGAATGCTTACTATAACTATGTTTTAGAAAGAGATAAAATCGAGAGTGAAAATCAACTTTTGGAAGAGTTGTTGATTAAAAATGAAGAAGGCATGTTAAGTTTGGATGTCTCTTTGCGTGATAATATGAATAGTAATGAACTCACAAAAGAACAAGGAGAGCAAATTAAAGCATTGGAAGATATTCAAGAAGCAATAGCATATTTAAAAGAAAGTATAGAGTTAAATAAAAGTAGTCTTACTCAGGACGAAAATGCGAAATCTTATGAGTTTTTATATCAGAATAGGGTTAATCCTGTTGTAGATATGAATACAGTAACTAGCAGAGAGAACAACACAAGAGAAATAAACGACTTGACCAATGAATTTAACGTATCCCTTAAGACGTCGAAAGAGTCAAATCAAAATATTTCTCCTAATACAGATGCGTTTATTTCTTATGCTGAAAAAAGAGCACTACTCAATTTAAAACTTGAAGAACTTGAACAATTAACCAGTAATGAAGATAAGGTTTCTTCAATTAATTCAGAAAGCTCTCGAAGTGAGGCAGAAAGTTCTCGAAATGAGGTAGGAAGCTCTCGAAATGAGGAAGAAAGTTCTCAGAGTGAGGAGGTAAGCTCTCGAAGTGAGTTAGAAATCTCCCGAAATGAGGAAGAAAGTTCTCGAAGTGAGTTAGTGCGCTCTCGAAATGAGGAAGGAATTTTTCAGAGTGAGGTAGAAAGCTCTCGAAGTGAATTAGAAAGCACTCGGAATGAAGAAGAAAATTCATTTGTCGAGGGGTATTTATATGTAAACGAAGTCAAAAAAGAAAAAATTTCTAGAGAAATTATTTCATTAGTAAATGCTATGAATTCAAGCGATTCATCAGACTTGTTTGAGTCTTATATCAACAACAAAATCTCTTATGAGAGCTTGGCTTCTTCAGACAGAATCAACCAATCAATACTTGACGTCCTACCTCCAAATAATTCCGAAAGAAACAGCTTTGTTGTTCTCGAGGAAGAAGTGGTTGTTCAAAATAAAGAAACGTTGCCCATTCTTGAGTCAAATCCTTCAGGTTTAAATTTTAGAGTCCAGGTTGGGGCATTTCGTAGACCTGTCAGAGAGGACGTTTATCGAGAATTCACTCCGGTTTCTGGACAGCAATTAACGAATGGTCTTATTGTATATATGGCAGGATACTTTAACAACAGTAGTGATGCTGTGTCAGCTCAAAAATCGATAAGATCAATTGGTTATTCAGATGCTTTTATTGTTTCCTATTGTAACGATGAAAGATTGCCTTTTTGGAAAGGGAAAGAGTATGAAAGAAGTGGAAAATGTTTGGCCTCAAATAGAAATGAACCAATAGCTCTAAATTCCTCAAACCAGAGTGTAGGAACGAATGTGGAAAATAATTCATTAACCAATGAAACAGAGAGCAGTACTTCCATTGTTTCTGAAGGCTCTAATGCTATGAATGAAGTTAGTACCCCTAGTTCAAAAACTGAGCAACACGGAGATAATTTGGTAGGTACTATCAATGTCAAAGGTTTGTTTTATTCTGTTCAGGTTGGCGCCTTTAATCGAAAAATTAGAGGAAACGAGCTCTCTCAACTTAAAGAACTTAATTATTATCGAGCTTCTGGATTATATAGATACTCATCAGGTAAGTTTGATTCATTAGAAAAAGCCAGAGAGAGACAGAAGGAGGTGGTATCATTGGGGATTACAGATGCATTTATTGTTGCATATTATAACGGAGAGCGTGTTTCTATTCAAAAGTCAAGAAATCTTTTAATTGAAAAAGGAAATTCTATACTGTTTGAGAATGTCGTTCAGACTATACCTCTAGCATCAAATCTTACCAATGAAAGCATTGAAAATAGACAAACTACTTATCGAGATAATGGAAATGTTGAAATATCTAAACCGATTGAGATTCCAATAATTCGAGCGGAAGAACAACCTAAAAAAGTTAATATGGTGTCTTACAGCTTCAATGCTGAGTCATTTGAAGAAGGTACAATTGAACGTCTGAATAGAATTGGTGTCTTTCATTATGATGAAAGTGATGCGATTATTAAATCGTCAGTAATGAATAAATCCGAGCTTACTCCAATCATGTCTTTCTATATGAAAGGCATGGAAGAAAAAGAATTTGCAGCCAATCAATTTGTTGATTACAGTATTGAGGTGGGAACAAAAATTCCTGGAAAACTCGCGAATTGGCTATTGAGAACCAACAAAACCTTTGGTTTTATTGTTTTAAATGGTGTGAATCACTTGAGATTTTATTTAAATAGTGATTTGGAAAAAACAGAATTACGTGAGGAGTTGAATCAATTGTTAAAATAAACTTATGAAATCAAATACGGAAACTCAGCAAAATGAACAAACTAAAAATCACATTTCAACATCATATTCATTGGTTTTGTATAATGATGATGTGAATACCTTTGACCATGTAATTAATTGCTTAATTCGAATTTGCAAACATGATGTTTTGCAAGCAGAACAATGCGCATGGTTGGTTCATAACAAAGGAAAGTGTAATGTGAAAAGTGGCAAGCTTTCCGATTTAAGGAAAATGCATAGCTCATTAGTGAACAACGGTCTATCAGCGGAGATTGAATAATTAGTATTGTCCTTTCTGAATGTCGTAAAAAGTCTTTTCAATCGTTTCATAGACTCCGTTTGGTGTTGGTCCTAAGGCAGGAATTCCAACGA
>DAIPZI010000142.1:0-3338 GCA_036782275.1 Crocinitomicaceae bacterium | reverse complement strand
ACAACTTGTTGTTGCGATTTTGATTCTCACATTGCTTATCAACAACCTTCTCTGCGGCTTGAAATATTTCTCGGTTTTTCTTATCAAGCAACAGTTCGTCTCCTTCTTTAAATAATGTATCAAATAGCTTTTGCTCAAATTTTGTTAAGTCCTTTGGTTCATTTTTAATGAGCATAAAAATCTCGTATTCTTTAGACAGTTCTTTAATAGTTAGGGCTTTTTTTGACGCTAAGTTGATGATTTCGCTTGTAAATAAATTACTCGCTTTGCCGTACGTGGATATATACCCCAAAGCAGATGGAGACAAATCATTTGGTGGATAAAACAATGGATAAATGACATCTTTTGGTGGATCAATCCCTACTTTTTTCCAAGTGAAATAATAAAAGCCAACTATAAACAATAGACCTATAACGACAAAAATATAGACGTTGTATTCTCTCCATAGCTGAGAAATAAACCAAGGCTCTTCTACAAATCCTTTGGGCCAGCCAACAACAACAGTCAAACCCTCGCCCCCGTAATATCTTTTGGTTGAGCTAAAAACAATCGTTTGTTTATCGATTACTTTAATGACGAAATCTTTTCCTTTTTCCCCTTGACGCCCACTATATGCCGTATAGCTTTTTATCGGCGCACCTTGAGGAAGATGAACAACACAAGCAATACTATCAAAGCTCATTTCCCAGTCATTGCCATTAACATTCCAGTAAAGCTCGTCATGTTCATCAAAAAAACCGAGTTGACCGTCCGTTTCATATTTGATTTTGTAATCGTAGTCACCGTGAGGTAAAATGACATTTTCTTCACCAACGTATATCGCCTCTCCGTTAGAGATTCCTTTCATATGATAAGGCTCAGGTAGATTGTTTTTTGTAACTGCATTTACCTTAAATGAAACCTTTGCTACACCACCTGATTTATTCTTGTATTTCGTTGGAAAACTGCGTACAATTCCCCTCTTTATGAAATCTCCCTTTACACGCACCGATATATTTTCAGTAACCCTAATTTTACCTGAAGGTTCAATCCAAATTTCGCTCTTAAAAAGCTTTATACGTTCATAGTCTTCAGAATCATCCTCTTCCTTTTGTTTTTGAGAACTATTCTCCACAGGAGCTTTCTTAAAAAAGACTCCGATTAGGAAAGGATCATCTGGTTTTATTTTTTGCTTACTAGAAAATGTAATGGTTTCATCATCTATTTGAGTGCTAATCACATCACGAGTAAGCTCAGGATGACTGGGACTAATTTTTTCTTGCCATAGAAGCTTTCCTCCTTCCGGTAAATGCACTATAAAATGTATGCTGTCTATGGGATATTTCCAGTTATGACCATCTTTTACATCATACAATAAAGCATCATAATATCGATAGTTGGATACGCAGTTCTTTCTTAGGTTTTTGTGAAAGTTTTTATGGAAATAAATGGCTTTTGTTGTGTATCTTTTTTTGAATCCTACATGAGAATTTTCCAATAGATCGTAATAAATAGGAAGCACCTCATATTTTTGTTGTTTTATATCTTCAATCTTTCCTAAGGCCTCTACGGTTTCAATGTACTCTATATCGCCTGAAGGAAGGATCCAAATTTCTGTTTTCAATAGATTGATCTGTTTATCTCCTGGTGGATCCTTGAGGTTTTGTCCAGAAACAATGAAGTTTTGACCAAATAAGAAAATGGCCAGTACCGCGAAAAGCTTTATGTGAATCATTTTACTCAATGTAGGTCTATGTCTGGAACTATGTTCTCACTTGGGTCGTCGAGCTGAAAAAATTCTGCTTCTTTAAACCCCGAAATCGAAGCCACTATACTGGAAGGAAATGCCTCTACCAAATTATTTAAATCACGGACAGCACCATTATAATACCTTCGGGCATGCTGAAGTGTGTTTTCAATGTCAGATAACTTCTTTTGAAAATCAAGAAAATTTTTGTCTGCTTTAAGGTCTGGATAGTTTTCAACCACTACCAATAACTTACTTAGCTGAGTACCTAAAAAACCTTCTTTACCACCCCTATCACTCATCATTTTTGCTCCCATTGCTGAAGAGCGAGTTATGGTAATTTCCTCGAGCAGCTTCTTTTCATGTCTAGCGTACCCCTTAACCAGGTTGACAAGGTTAGGAACGAGCTCATGTCGCTGCTTGAGCTGAACATCTATCCCACTCCAAGCTTCCCTTTTAATATTTCTCGATTTGACGAGCTTATTAAAGGCAATAATAAAATAAACAAGCAGCAAAGCAATCAAGACCAGAATATATACGATTGGCATCATTCAGAAATAATATGGTCCTAAAGATAGAAAAATCAAAGAGTACTTAACGATTTTGGAACGCTCTTTGGATTTTGGGTCATATAATATTTATCTTGGCAAAAACTTTTGTATGAAGTATTCAATTGGATTTGTTTTGTCCTTACTCTGTTTTTTTGTTTCCAGTCAAATACCAAATGGATATTACAGCAGCGCTGATGGTTTAACAGGAATAGACCTAAAATCAGAACTCAATACTGTTATTAAAAATCATATTGAATTTCCATACACGAGCGGCAGTACGGATGTATGGGACATCCTAAAGGAGACAGACAAAGACCCCGACAACCCGAACAACGTGATTTTGTTGTATTCAGGATGGTCAAAAAATGGAAATCAAGAGTTCAACGGAGGCAACGGATGGAATCGAGAGCATGTTTGGCCAAAGTCACGAGGGGATTTTGGTGATGCTGAAGGTCCAGGTACTGATGTTCATGCCTTAAGACCTTGTGATATATCTGTAAATGCTTCTCGCAGCAACAGATGGTTTGCAGAGTGTAATACCGAATACATCGACGGAGATGGACCCACCGGATGTTACACGAGCGCTACAGAATGGGTGTGGAAACCGAATGAAAATGTAAAAGGAGATGTTGCGAGAATGATCTTTTATATGGCAACAAGATATGAGGGGCAAAATTCGGAGCCGGATCTTAAGCTAATAGATTATCTGCCAACAAATAACAATACTTCTGATCCCATACATGCTAAATTATCAGACCTGTTACTTTGGCATGAACAGGATCCCGTTGATGATTGGGAACGTCAGAGAAATGACATCATATATTACGACTTTCAGAATAACCGAAATCCATTTATAGATCATCCAGAGTTTGCTCAGCTGATTTGGGGAAGTTTATCTGGAAATACGGCTTACGGCAAGACGCCTAAAACCTTGATCAAGGTCATGGATTTTTTAGGAAAAGAGGTCGAATCTAAAACGAATAAATTACTGATTTATTTATACAGTGATGGATCTGTAGAAAAGAGGTTTGAATACTCAAATAAAGACTGAACCATATTTA
>DAIPZI010000141.1:0-3390 GCA_036782275.1 Crocinitomicaceae bacterium | reverse complement strand
GTAGAAGCGATTACCTCTCCTGAAATCGCATTAGAAATTACAGATGATAAAGGAAAAAAATACCAATCTCAATTCGCGATCAACGGAAGTGGATATCAAGCAAAAATAGGACAGCTAAATCCCGGTAAATACGAATGGCTTGCTGAGACTAAATTTGGTGGAAAAAGCTACAGTCAAAAAGGAAACTTTTTTGTTGAAGACCTAGACAATGAAAAAAGCGAGTCGGTTGCAAATCACAGTGTTTTGAAACAGCTATCCAAGCAATCTAATGGTACCTTTTACAATCTAAATAACGCACAGCAATTTTACAATGAGCTAAGCAATAGGAAGGATATAAATACGGTTTCGTATCAAGAGAATGCCTCCCTCAACTTGATTGACCTTTGGTGGTATTTACTTGTTGTTGCAATTCTTTTGGTTGGAGAATGGTTCATGAAAAGATTTTACGGTCTGAATTAGACCTATCCTCCATTGGGGCAAACAAACGTTGAAGTAATCTCAGCGTTTTCAGGAATTGCATTAAATCCACCAATAACATCGGTAATGTCATGAATGCCATTCCTTTTCAATATTGAAGCTGCAATCATGCTTCTGTAGCCACCTGCACAATGTAAAATGAATGGAGTGTTGGGGTATTCATTAATATTATCCTTTATAAAATCTAATGGGAGCAAGACGGCATCGTTAATATGAGAGGCTTCATACTCTCCTGGTTTTCTCACATCTACAATTTTCGTAGATGAAATCTCTAGGTCCAATAAGTCCTTCACATTCATTCTATTTACAGACGCTATATTTTCATTGTTACCTGACCACGCTTGAAAGCCTCCTCTTAAATAACCAATCACTTGATCATATCCCACTCTAGAAAGCCTTATCACCGTTTCCTCCTCCTTTCCAACTGGAGTTACCAAAACAAGCTTCTGATTTATATCTGGAATAACGGCACCAACCCAAGGTGCAAATTGTCCTTCGAGTCCCACAAATAAACTTCCTTGTATATGTCCTTCAGCAAAATCACTTGCTGTCCTTGTGTCTAATATCATAACCTCTTTATCCGCTGAAATGCGCTTAAAGGAATCGAGTTTTAATGGAGTCAGACCTCTATTTAGTACCTCATCAATACTATCATAACCGGATTTGTTTAAAGCCACGTTTAATCCAAAATAACCGGGAGGCGGAAGCAATCCATCAATTAATTGACTTACAAAATCACTCTTAGTCAATTTGGCATCAAAAGCATAATTGTTTTTTTTCTGTTCTCCCAATGTGCTGAACGTTTCTTTTGACATATTCTTTCCACAAGCACTTCCTGCACCGTGTCCAGGATAAACAATTAATTGATCGTCCAATGGTAATAATTTTGACCTAAGTGAATCAAATAACATACCTGCCAAATCTTCTTTACTCATATCCGCAGACTTCTGAGCCAAATCAGGTCTTCCAACATCTCCAATGAATAATGTATCCCCGGTAAATAAAGCCAACTGCTTTCCTGCAGAATCTTTCAAAAGATAGCATGAAGATTCCATGGTATGACCCGGTGTATGAATGACAGTCATTGTCAGTGTTCCGATTTTAAAAACTTCGCCATCTGTTGCTGAATGGAATGCAAATGAAGGATTCGCTTCAGGACCAAAAACAATTTTAGCACCAGTACTTTTTGATAAGTCAATATGACCGCTAACAAAATCCGCATGAAAATGTGTTTCAAAGATATATTTGATCGTGGCACCATCGCTTTTCGATCTATCGATATATGGAAATGTTTCCCTCAAAGGATCAATCACAGCAACCTCGCCCTCGGACTCTATATAGTATGCACCCTGTGCAAGACATTTGGTATAAATTTGTTCAATTTTCATAAGCCATCAAAATTAAAAAATATCACTCTAAAGAGTGTACTAATTTTCCATCAATATATGTTTTCCACGAAAAATTATCCACAAAATTAGACGAGCGATTTAAAGGCTTATCTAAAATAACAAAGGTTGCTTTTTTACCCACCTCTAAGGTACCCAAATAGTGCTCTTCGAAAGCTGAAAATGCGTTCCAGAAAGTCATTCCCTTCAAGGTTTCATCTAAGCTTAAGGCTTCATCTATTAAAAAACCACCCGCTGGTTCATTCTTAGAATTCATACGATGAACAGAAGCGTGAATAGTATAAAAAGGATTGGTGTACTCCACAGGGAAATCAGTCCCTAAGGCAATCATACCCAACTGATTCTTAAGCGATTTGTATGCATATGCACCGCTCATCCTATTGGTTCCGATCTTTGACTCAATCCATCTCTGATCTGTTGTGGCGTGAGTGGGCTGTACGGATGGAAACACTCCGTAATCTGCAAATTTATGTAGATCTTCCAAATCAATGACCTGAGCGTGCTCTATCCTAAATCGATGGTCCGGATTGATCTTGTACGCTTTAGCACACATATCGAGAATCATCGAAATGGCGGAGTCTCCAATACCATGAGAGTTCAATTGATAACCAATATCCAAACAAAATTCAGAAAGCTCATTCAATTCCTCGGAACTCATTAAGGATAACCCCCTATAATTAGGTTTGTCAGAATAATCATTTTTTAGAAGAGCACCACTAGACCCTAATGCTCCATCGACATACGCTTTAAAACTACGCACCCGTAAATTCTTTGATTTAAAAAGTCCATTCTTTAAAGCGAAGCTTTTGTTTTCAGGTGTTGGATTAAGCATGGCATAGATGTTTAAGCTCAGGCTTTGATCATCAACCATTTCCCTGAGAATCTCCAATTCATTAAAATCAATTCCTGCCTCATGAACGCCAGTTATTCCAAAAGAAAATAGTTCTTTTTGAATGTTCAGTAGCTCTCTTTTGACCTCCTCAATTGAATAATCTGGAATATGTGGCTCTAATAAAGATAAAGCCGCATCGATAAACATACCATTTGGTTTACCATTGGTCCTTGACACTTCTCCTCCCCTAATCTCTGAATCAACATCATCTATTTTTTTGATAAACGCATCATTGACTAAAGCAGAATGACCATCGATACGAAAAAGGCATACTGGAGTTTCGGGAAACTCTTGATTAAGGCGAGAATTGTTTGGCAGGCTTGTTAGCCCCCACAAAGATTGGTCCCACCCCAAACCAATAATAATGTCTCGTTTGGCTTTGTTCTGATATTGATGAACACGGGTAAGCATATCTTCTTCAGACTCACACCCCAACACATTTGCACCAAGTTTAAGTTCTGCATATGAAAAAAGATGTCCATGCGCATCAATAAATCCAGGATAAATCTCTTTCCCTTCAGCATCAATTGAATTCTCAAATCTATACTTATTTAGTATTTGGCGATCAGGCCCCATTTCAATGATTTTCCCATCCTTAATGGCCATAGCTTGATG
>DAIPZI010000140.1:234-3400 GCA_036782275.1 Crocinitomicaceae bacterium | reverse complement strand
TTCATTCCATACTATATTTTATACCCTTTGTTTTGTTAATAATACAAAATTCATTCACGGTTACCTGTCAGGTTGATACCCGGGATACCCTTTATGTAAAAGATTCTGACTTCAATGACATTATAAATTACTCGGCAAGAGACTCGATTTATACCGATGTTAAAAACAAGCTGGTGTTCTTATATGGTGGCGCTGAAGTTAATATGGGTGAGATTTTGTTAACTGCTGGTTTTATTGAAATAGATCTTAATAAAAACGAATTAAGTGCAAAATACATTTTGGATTCCGTTGGTGAACCTATGGAATATCCTGTATTCAAAGACGGACAACAAGAAATGGTCTGTCAAGAGATGCGTTACAACCTCAAAACCAAAAAAGGATTTATTCAGGAGCTAAATTTAAAGCAAGATGAGTTTTATTTTCAGATGGAAACCGCCAAAAAACATTCAAACGATGAAATTCATTTATTGAAGGGCAAGCTTACTACGTGTGATCAAAAAGAGCCACACTATCATTTTCAGCTTTCCAAAGGCGTCATTGTTCCCGAGGAAAGAATTGCTACTGGCCCTATGAATTTGTGGATCAACGGTATTCCTACCCCTTTGGGTTTACCATTTGCATTAATACCAAATCAAAAAGAACGTACTCATGGCTTACTTTTTCCGGAATTGGTTCCGATATCAGCTTATGGTTTTGGCTTTCAAAATCTTGGGTATTATTTTCCAATTAATGAAAGTTTTCAAACATCCGTCTATGCAAACTTATACAGTAGAGGGAGCTGGGGAATAAGGAATGATTTAGATTATGCCAAGAGGTATGCATATACAGGTAGATTGTCACTTGGGTTTCAACAATTTCGAACTGGATTTCCAGACAACCAAAGCCAAAATAAGGCAACAGTTGTTTGGTCTCATCGGAAAGCGCCTAAATCCAATCCTAGTTGGGCTTTTTCTTCAAACGTAAACTTTATTTCTGATAATCAATCCAAGAATAATCTTGATCCTATAAATCCAAGTTATTTTAATAATTCCTTTAATTCAGATATTAATTTGAATAAGAGCTTTCCTGGTCAACCTGTTAACATGGGTATGAAGATTTCGTTAAGACAAAATTCTTTAGCTGAGAGTATTTCATTAGTGAGTCCAATATTGACCGCAAATGTTACGCGTATATTTCCGTTTAAAAAGTTCATCAAAAGGTCGAATAATGAATTTAAGAAAATGATAGAGCGTCTGGGTTTCTCGTATAATTTTGACGGTCAAAATAGATCTAACTTTTCAGATTCGTTATTAAATCAAGGTGATTTTGCGCGTATTTCTGATCAGTTCATGTATGGAATGAAACAGTCAATGACCATCCAAACGACTGGGGGGGTGTTTAAAAACATTGTTAAAATAACACCGAGTGCTTTTTATGCAAGCAAATTAAATTTCCAAGAAATAACGAAGTCATATAATGTTGTTGAGAATAATACTCAAATTGACACCCTCAAGAAAGCTTCATTATCTCATGAGTTTAATTTGAATGTGAATGCCACGACCATGCTGTATTCTTATTTTGATTTTATAGGCAAGAAAAAAGCTAAAATGAGACATATTATGACACCTACGATAGGTTACAGGTATGTGCCCATGCTTAATCCACTAATTTCTGTTGATGCTGGAGTGAATCAATCAACCATTTCATATTCTAAATTTGAGAGGAGTCTTTATAATGTTGCGAATACTTCGGAGTCGTCCTTTTTGACCTTTGCAATCAACAACACCCTGGAGCTCAAGTTTAAATCAGACGAGGATACGGTTACTGGTTTTAAAAAAGTTAGACTTTTAGATCAATTTTCTATTGTAGGGAATTACAACTTTAAAAAGGATTCGATGAAATTATCCAATATTAATTTAAATATGCGGGTGAGTCCGAAAGATTACTTGAATTTTGTGGCTACGGCTTCATTTAGTCCATATGCATGGGATAGCCTATCTGGAAAAACAATTGGTGATTATGCCATTTCTACTGATCAAGGATTAGGTCGATTTTTAAATGTGAATTTATCAACAACCTTATTGTTGGCTCCCAAAAAATCAAGGGAAAAGATAAAAGAGGAGAAGTCAAAAAGAAACGACGTTTGGAATGCAGATTTTAATTACTTCGCTCTTCATCCAGAGGAGATAATATTTTTTGATATTCCATGGAAGATGACAATGTCTCATATATACTCTATTCAAGCCAATCAGAATATCTCTACAAGTAATCCTGATCCATTGATTTTTATTCAGTCATTAAGTATTAGGGGGGATGTAAGCTTTACAAAACGCTGGAATTTATCGGGCAACATCAATCTAAATATCATAGATAAGAGCATTACGAATGCCAATTTTTCATTGAACAGGAATATGCATTGCTGGGCTTTATCGTTTTATTGGACGCCTGTAGGGGGGAACAAAAGCTTTTTGTTGAGTATTCGGAATACCTCTGCCATATTTAGGGATGCTAAGATAGAGTTCAGAAAGCCTCCATCATTTTTATAATAATTTTGAAAGGAGTTAGAGACGAATTTTTAGTCTTCGTACAATAGTATTTTTGGTCCAACAACCATGCTAATTCTACTGATTCTTCTTTCAGGACTATTTGCTTTAAGTTCGCTTTCATCCAAATTCGGTGGTGTTGCTTCACCTCGACCTTTAATGTCAACATCAATTAATAATTCTTGACCAAAATCGTATTTGTTAACCTGCTCTAATATTTCATTTGCTACGGCTTCAGCTCGTAATTTTGAAAGCTGAAGGTTCTTTTGTTCATCACCTTGTGCATCAGCATAACCATTTACAATAATCATCAATCGATAAACTGAATCTTTAAATATATTCACGTTGTGGTCACCAAGATAATCGCCCCAATTTTTGATATCTATTTTAATAGACTTAATCAGTTTGGAAATTTCTTTTTTGCCGTTATTGTTTAAGTCAGAACTTCCTACGTTAAAACTGATGTCCCCTCCAATTTTTTTAACCTCTTTATTGGATTCAATCATTTTCGTCAAGGGCTCAATGTAATTTTGCATTAAATCGTTTAGCTCAGCAGCTAGTTTTAGTGTTTTTTCATGACCATTGAACGAGTAGGGGGAGGTAGAGTTTAATTCCTCAATGATTTTCTCTGTTCTTTCATAGAT
>DAIPZI010000140.1:0-224 GCA_036782275.1 Crocinitomicaceae bacterium | reverse complement strand
GTATCAATTTTATTCATTTCAACCTGCTCTGCTTCAAGGATTCTTTTGGCTTCATCTGCTTTTTCTAGCGCCATAAAATGTTCTTTTTCTCTTTCCGCCCTGTTTTTGTTTAAATTGGTAACCCCTTTATCCCCTTTTTCTCCTTTATAGGTAGTTGTTTCAAAAAGTGGTTTTCTTAATGTTTTGTTTGATGCACATCCTACAAATAGGATACTAATAATGCC
>DAIPZI010000139.1:642-3445 GCA_036782275.1 Crocinitomicaceae bacterium | reverse complement strand
CTCCAATACGTGGGTGGTGTTAACATCAATAATCGTGGTGGATTTGGTGTGCAATCCGACATTGGAATGCGAGGTTCTACGTTTTCTCAAGTATTGGTATTAGTGGACAACCAACGAATCAATGACCCATTGACTGCTCACTTCAATAACTATTTACCCATTCCTTTGAGTGAGGTGCATCACATCGAAATTGTGCGTGGATCGGCTAGTGCCTCTTTTGGTGCAGATGCTGTTGGAGGTATTATTCATATCAAGACAAAAACCTACGAAGGTTTATTTAACAGTCAAGAAATCTCAAGCACAAACGGTAATGTGGGTATAGGTGATCACAACCTATCTCTGCTCGATGCCGGTATTCATCACCAATCCAAAAGATTTGGTTTTTCTGCTGCTGTAAAATCTACGGAATCTGATGGGGAGCAATTAGTCAACCCAAATTTTGCTATTGCTAAACTAGATAGTAACAGACCAATCTTACCAAATAGCCTTCACCGCAATTTCTTTGACCTCAAAACATACACTGCTGCCGTAACCTACCGTGGAGATAAACTCAAGTTTTATGCACGTGGTGGCTCCGATTATCGAGACTTTGCAGCCAAACATTTTTATACAACTAGCACATACGATGAGTCTGTTGAAAAAGTATCTTCCTACTGGACACAAACAGCTTTGATTTTCGACCAGGATAAAAGCCGAACTGAACTGAATGCCAGCTACAGAAATGGCAAAGACAGCTTTGCCTTCAGTCCATCATCAATAAATAAACACACCACACAACGCATCAACGCTACCCTTTCACAAAATCGTAAAATGGGAAGCGTGGATGTAGGTTTTGGTTTTCAAACAGATTGGCAAGACATTGTGAGTACCGATAGAGGTGATCATCAAACCACCTCCAATGCAGCTTTTATTTTAGCTCAAAAGAAAATCAACCAACTTCACTTAAACGGGGGTATTCGAATAGAAAATTCCGAAAAAATTGGGACACAACTAGTACCTCAATTGAATGCTTCCTACAAAGTGGACAGATTGGTTCTTCGTTCCTCCCTTGGGCGATCGATTCGACAAGCTGACTTTACGGAGCGATTTGCCTCCTATAAACTAAGTGCTCTAAGGTCTGGTCGTAATGTAGGTAATCCAGACTTAGAAGCTGAATCTTCTTATAACTTTGATATAGGAGCAGATGTGTATTTGAATGAAAACCTTCAGTTTTCGAACACCTTGTTTTTTCGTCAATCCTCCAATTTAATTGACTATACCCTTACTAATTCTACCAACATTACCAATTTGAATACGAATACACTTAAAGACAGTACTAACTATCTTTATGCCCAAAACATTGGCGAATCAACTACCTGGGGGAATGAATTTAGTCTGAAATACACCCAAAATATTCAAAACGGACGAATCGGTGCTTCTTTGAATTATACCTACCTCAATACGTCTACACCAGACAGTGTGGTTTCAAAATATATTGCCAACCACCCCATTCATAACCTCAATGGAAGTTTAAACATTCGATATGCTGGATTGGGTCTCAACGTTGGTGGTGCAATGATTACTAGAAATGCTGACGCGGTAAAAGCTATCAACGATGATGGAATATTAACTGGAGATATTTCAACCAAAATAAAAGATCAATACGCCATTCTCAACCTAAAACTGAGTTACACCGTCAAAGAATTTCCCGCGAGTGTATATGTGGATGTCAGAAATGCATTGGATACCCAATATCGAGAAATATTAGGATCACAAATGCCAGGCAGGTGGATTATGGGTGGAATCCGTTGGAATTTTCAACGTATTAAAATCAACCCAACAATCGTTCCTGTATACTAAAACCTATCGCTTTTGATCATGCAAAAACTACTTCAGCTGTTATTTATAGTTGGGTGTTTATTGCCTTTAAATGGATATGCACAAATATGGGTTGATTGTATCGATTCAAATCGCGTCAACCCCAACTATCGGTGCAACGACCCTTCTTTTGATCCCGTATGCGGCTGCAATAATGTGACTTACCGAAATGGTTGTGAGATGTACAATGTTGGTGGAGTAAACTACCCCTCTACTACCTCCAATGGGGTATGTAGTAATGACTATTTCTACTCCTTTTTCTATCCTAATCCGTGTACTGATCGGATTAATTTTAACATGCAGTTTGCTTACCAAGAATATGCTCCTGTGACCCTACAGATTTATTCTGTTTTTGGGAACCTTATGCTCTCACAATCATATACTAGTATTACCTCGAGTCCATCTCCTCCCATTACCATTTATCTTACCAATCTGAAATCAGGGATGTATACGTTAGTTGTACGTGCCAATGGTGTATATAAAATAGCTAAGTTTGTGAAACTCGCAACGTAATGAGACTAAAGACAATTCATACCGGAAATTTTATGCTCGATGGAGGAGCAATGTTTGGAACCGTCCCAAAAAGTATCTGGCAAAAAATAAACCCTGCCAATGATCAGAACATGTGTAATTGGGCCATGCGATGCTTGCTTGTTGAAGACGGAAATCGATTAATATTAATCGATAATGGTATGGGTGAAAAACAAAGTGAAAAGTTCTTTGGATACTACTATCTCAACGGAATTCACTCACTCAAAAAATCACTCCATGATGCGGGTGTTGATTATAATGATATTACAGATTTGGTGCTCACCCATCTTCATTTTGACCATTGCGGCGGAAGTGTAAAATGGAACACTATGAAAGACAGCTATGAGTTGTCATTCCCTAATGCAACCTACTGGGTTCATGAATCGCATTGGAATCATGCTATAAATCCTAATCC
>DAIPZI010000139.1:0-632 GCA_036782275.1 Crocinitomicaceae bacterium | reverse complement strand
GGGTCACCTAAAATTCATGCCTGATAACCTCCAGATTACCGATAATATATCGGGCATTTTAGCTCAAGGACACACCGAATCCATGTTTTGTCCAAAGATTTCTACAGGCAACAAAACGCTTGTATTCATGGCAGACATGATTCCAAGTGCAGGACACATCAAACCAAATTATGTTATGGGTTACGATATTAGACCATTGGAAACTATGAAAGAACGAGCATCGTTTTTAGAAGAGGCTACTGCTAATGAGTACCTCTTATTTTTTGAACACGATTTATCCATCGAATGCGGAACTGTTTCTCTTGGGGAAAGAGGCTACCAACTCAAGAATGCAGGAAATTTGAGTGACTTTGTGAAATAAAAATACCTTTGTTTACTAAGCAACTAAAACTGAACACTAAAACCAATGGAAAATCAATTTGATAATGCATTAGATTACCACGCAGAGGGTAGGCCTGGCAAAATCGAAGTTGTCCCTACCAAGCCAACTCAAACCAAAAGAGACTTAAGTTTGGCCTATTCACCTGGAGTAGCAGACCCTTGTGAAAAAATATATGATAACCCCCAAGATGCTTTTAAATATACTGCCAAAGGAAATTTAGTGGCTGTGATCAGCAATGGATCTGCCGTAT
>DAIPZI010000138.1:0-3482 GCA_036782275.1 Crocinitomicaceae bacterium | reverse complement strand
TTAATTACTTGATCACAACTCTTGTTGTGAATTCATTAGCATCATCAGCAACCTTAACTAGGTATACTCCACTATTCAAATCCAAATCAAAGTTTTGAGTTGAATTAGAAACCGAAGATAAAGCTTCAGAATAAACAACAGATCCCATCATGTTTGTGATAGTCATTGCCGCATTATCAAAAGCGTAATCGTTAAAGTTAACAGTGAATTTACCATTAGATGGATTTGGTGCAATATTTAATGACATTGGATTGAGTTCTTCAATACTTGCATTTTCGTCCGCAACCATTACATCATCAAAATAATACTCTCCTGGAGCTTGATTCCCTGTGAAAGGATCATAAGCAGTTCCCCACCAGTCAAGACCCCCAAAGCCAACACCTGCCGCACCAAAAGTTGTTGCTGCAGATCCTAAACTTACACCGTCAACAATAAATTCAGAAGTCGCGTTGTCCATATCTAAAATTAACTTGGCATTCACCCAGCTTCCAGGTGTAACTGCAGCTTGTCCTATTACAGTTGGACCACTATAGTCAACAGCAATAATTAACGTATCTCCCAAAAGGTTGATTGTGTGTGGTTGATCAGACATCGCAGCATCACCTACACCAATGTAACCACCAGCTCCTCCGACAGGAACATAAAGGTTGGCGCTAAAGCTGATTTTACCTGTTGAAATATCAGCCCATGTCCATAGACCGTCATTTCCGTCCATAGACTTTCCTGAATTTGTTCCAGAAACAGCATACATTGAGCTTACAGTACATGACTCTGCAGTTCCAGAACCACCACTCCATTCGCCCCAGCCATTCGCCGCACCAACAACACTTAACATGTCACCATCAGCATAGCTATCAAAATCGTCACTCATCAACTGTGCACTGTAAATGAATGGAACCGCAAAAGCGGCAGAAAGTAAAAGTTTTTTCATAATATTTATTTTAAATTTAAACTAAGCTTTAAAGATAGTAAAATCTAAAACAACATCATAATAATTATTTAGGCCTACACGAAACACAAGTCGCTTCAGTTCTCAAAGTATCTAAACCTATTTTGATAGTCATATACTTAAATCACTTACCTTAGGTCCTTATTGGTATCAGAACAAATGAATAAGAACGTATTTTTCATAATTGCCCTCTTTTTTTTAGCCTTGAACTGTGTGAATGCCCAAGGTACTATTCGATCCAGTAATTATAAAAAATCAAGTGTGGTTTGGCTCGACCATACAGCCTTTATTCTAGAACATAAAAAGGAAACCATTAAAGAACTTTATCGTGACATAAATCGATCCTTTTACATTACAGAAAATGGAGAATACGACGTCGAAGAAGTAGAAAAAATGACACTAGACGAAGAAGGTCTGCTGTATTGGGGACAACAATCAAAATACCTAAATCAGATTGATAATAGCATGCTTTCGATTGTGGGGCCATATATTTGTTTTCAAGTAGATTATTATGCTGAGGGCGGCGCTCACCCAAGCTATGGGACCGTCTATCATACATACAATATGAAAACAGATACTTCTATTCGAATGCAAGATTTATTTAGCGAACAGGATCTCTTAAATGCCCTACAAAAGAGTGAGCTTATTCAAAGTTATTTGATTGAGAAAAAACCTTCTGTTTCTTTAGAAGCATTGTTTGATAATCTGGATGGCGAATGTGACTTTTATTTTACAATGGGCATCCTCGAAAATTTCGCATTTCATCATATCAAAGGAAATCAAGTCGAAGTGCGAATAGGGGTTTCGTATGGTTGTGAAGTAATGAGAGGAAACTTTGAACAAATTGCTTTATCTTTACCTATACCAAAAGCATTAAAAAAAGCATTAAAACGAGCAGAGAAAAAAGGCACCTTAATGCGTGATCTGAACTAAATTTTAAACCATGAAAAACTTTATCATATCCCTAATTTTATTTTCAAGTCCAGCACTTTTAAATGCACAGGATAGTGCATCAGTTTTATTTATTGGCAACAGCTACACATACTATAACGATATGCCTGGCCTTTTCCAGGATCTATCAAGCTCTCTTGGAAAAGCCACATATGTGGACTCCAAGGTGAACGGAGGTGCCACTATGCAGGTTCATGCCAATGACCCTGTTAGCTATCAAAAAATGCACTCTTCAAATTGGGACTACGTAGTGTTACAAGCTCAAAGCCAAGAGCCCTCTTTTCCATACGGACAGGTAAATTCACAAACATTACCCTATGCCGTTCAGTTGGCTGATAGTGTTCACTCTATTTATGATTGTTCGCAAGCCATGTTCTTTATGACCTGGGGTAGAGAAAATGGCGATGCGCAGTGGGATTCAATAAACACTTTCGATAAAATGAATGAGCGCCTCAGAAATGCTTACCTGCGCTTTGCTGAAACATCCGACGGCTCCGTATCGCCGGTAGGGGTTGCTTGGAAATACGTAAGAGACAATCATCCTACAATTGGCTTATATACAGCAGATGGTTCGCATCCCAAACCCACAGGTTCGTATCTTGCCGCCTGTACTTTTTACGCATCAATATTTCACGAATCGCCAGTTGGTTCAACGTTCTTTGGGGGCTTAGATGCGTCAACAGCCGAAATACTTCAAAATGCGGCGGCGATTGCTGTCCTAGACAGCTTGCCTACGTGGCACCTGAAACATCACGACTCACTTGCCCATGTTTCATTTGAAAGCACGCTTGACCCTGTTTCGTTTTCTGCCTCATTTGAAGAAAGTACAAGTTACATTGATAGTTTTATTTGGGACTTCGGAGACGGAACTACTTCAACCGACTCTAACCCTTCACACACATATGGTCAAGAGGGAAGCTATACCATTCAACTTATCGGTTATGGGCCTTGCGGCAATGACACCATTACGAACACCATTGTTTTTGAAAACACATCAGGATTAGTTAGTCATTACAACGAAACCAGCTCTTTTGAAATAAAAACGCTTTCAGAACATGTTTTCGAGCTTCAAGCGAAAGATGGTGAAAAAATTGAGGGCATTCAGCTTATTGATATGACAGGTAGACCTGTTAAACACAAAATCAATCTAAAAGAACAGTCAAGACTTCAACTTGAAACCTTCCACAAAGGGATTTTGATTCTGATTGTTGACCATAATGGTGCACAACAAATAGTACGTTTTTATAAATAGGCCAGATTATACTAAAATGAAATTCAATACAAGAAAATGGGTGAAGCCTGAAGACCTAAACCCCAACGGAACACTCTTTGGAGGTCGACTATTGGCATGGATTGATGAAGAAGCTGCGCTTTACACAGTAATTCAACTCGAAAACCCCAAAATCGTCACCAAATTTATGTCAGAAATCAACTTTATGGCTTCTGCTAAACAAGGTGATATTGTAGAAATTGGCATGGAGGTTATAAAATTTGGTAAATCGTCAATTACCATGAAATGTGAAGTCCGAAATAAAATGACGAGAGAAACCATTTTAACAGTAGACAACATGGTAATGGTTAA
>DAIPZI010000137.1:0-3490 GCA_036782275.1 Crocinitomicaceae bacterium | reverse complement strand
GTAGAGAACTCGGAAGGATTCCCGTTAAAAATCGCCAATGTATCTCCAGAAGCGACAAACGCAGAAACAGTGTTGCTGTATACGTTTCCTGAAGGACCGTCTACTGAGGCGGTTACATTAAATGTATTATCGGAAGAACCAAAATTATACATTTGCATTCCTACTTGAAAAGTGTAGTTATTGTTTGCCATCGCTTGTGGTATTGATCCATAACGTGCACTTAACACATCAGATTCTGCAGAACCTCCATCGTTAGCATAAAGGTTTTGTTTGTTACCCATAAACATAACAACCTCACCATTTAACATTTCAGCTACAATTGTCGCTCCATCAGCTTCACTTACCATAACTAAAGGAATGGTAACATTCAATCCATCATCACCACCAGCCATACCAACGGCATCACCTGTATGATTGATTATGATACAGCCAACAGCACCAGCAACTTGTGCATTATATGCTTTGGTTCCAAATTGACATGAGCCTCTATAAAAGACAGCGATCTTACCCGTCAAATCATTAACTAAAGGGTTACACGACTCTTGCGCTAAAGGATGTTGATATGCATAAATATCATTTACACCTGGCGTTCCGTCATCAACCAACATAATTGGTGCTTCGACAAAGGTATTCGGCACTAAGAAATCTGGACAAGCCCAATCGCCGCCGGCAGGGTCACACCATTCAAATGCAAAATTATTAGCAATTGCAGCAGGAGACACTCCTCTTACAACTACTTGGGCATTACTTGCAAATGCAAATACTACCACGATTAAAGAAAGTATTAGTTTTTTCATAAATATATTTTTAGTGTACTACGAATTTAACACAAAATTGACAATATTAAAAACATAACGTAGAGTATCTAATGCGAATTAGATTATACGAAGTGTAATTCAGTTAAATTGTATCGAATTGTCTTATTTTGCTGATGAATAATTTTCTGATACCTTGCCCCAATCAACTACGTTAAAAAACGCATTAATGTAATCAGGTCTTCTATTCTGATAATTTAAATAATAGGCATGCTCCCAGACATCAAGACCAAGGATAGGTGTTCCTCCACAACCTTCGCCCATAAGCGGATTGTCTTGGTTTGGAGTTGAGCAAACTTCAAGCTTTCCGTCCGTAACACACAACCATGCCCAACCCGAACCAAATCGAGTTGCTGCTGCTTTCGAAAAAGCATCTTTGAAAGCTTCAAAAGAACCAAAAGCAGTATTTATTGCATCAGCAAGTTCTCCAGAAGGATTCCCGCCACCATTTGGGGACATTACTTCCCAAAATAAACTATGGTTATAAAAACCTCCCCCGTTATTTCTAACCGCTGGCTTGTCCGAACAGTTTGATAAAATATCCAATATAGACTTGCCTTCTAGGTCAGTTCCAGATATGGCGTTATTAAGGTTATTCGTGTATCCTTGGTGGTGTTTGGAATGATGTATTTCCATGGTTCTTGCATCAATATGTGGCTCCAATGCATCATAGGCATATGAAAGCTGAGGTAGTTCAAAAGACATATATTTTTATTTTAAATTATTTTAATCAAAATTAAAAAAATCATAGATATCTGAATTTAATTAATGGTTTTTTTCCATCAAATAAAATTGGTTTTCTTAAAACCTCATTTTATTGGTCTCAGTTATCCTTATATTTGCACCATGAACGAGCTTAGGCCGATTTCTGATTGGCTCCCCATGTCTTTTAAAGAAGCTTCCAAGCGAGGTTGGGAGAATTTTGATGTTATTCTGATTTCAGGCGATGCTTATGTAGATCACCCGGCCTTCGGAACAGCAGTCATTGGTCGTTTGATTGAAGACGAAGGGCTCAAGGTAGGAATCGTTGCACAACCCAATTGGAAAGATGACTTAAGAGACTTCAAAAAATTAGGCAAACCAAATTTGTTTTTTGGCATTACGGCAGGCTGTATGGACTCCATGGTCAACCATTACACGGCGAATAAAAGACTTCGTTCAACAGATGCTTACACTCCAGGTGGGGTTTCAGGTTTTAGACCTGATTATGCATCGATAGAATATTCCAAGATTTTAAAAGATTTATTCCCCGACACACCTGTTCTTATTGGGGGTATTGAGGCTTCTTTAAGGAGGGTTACTCATTATGATTATTGGAAAGACGAATTAATGCCTTCTATTCTTGTCGACTCGAAAGCAGATGCTTTGGTTTATGGAATGGGAGACCAACCACTCAGAGAAATATTGAGACTATTGAAAAAGGGAGTCCCTTTTGAACATGTAAAAACAATAAAACAAGTTGCATTTTTGCAGGAGTCAGATCAAGATCTTCCTAAGATGAAGAAATGGGAAACCGTTGAGCTTGCGAGTCACGAGGAATGCCTCAAGGACAAAATCAAATATGCTTCAAATTTTAAAATTGTAGAGGTTGAGTCTAACAAGTGGGAAGCCAATCGTATAATACAACATGTAGAAAACAAAACATTGATTATTAATCCTCCCTACAAAACCATGAATGAAAAGGAGATTGATACCTCATTTAACCTTCCATATACCAGGGAACCTCATCCGAAATACAAAAAAAGAGGAACCATTCCTGCCTATGAGATGATTAAGTTTTCTATTAACATGCATAGAGGTTGTTTTGGGGGATGTAGCTTCTGTACCATTTCCGCTCATCAAGGCAAGTTTATCGCCTCACGAAGTGAAAAATCCATATTAAGTGAGTTAGAAGAAGTTGTTGAGCTTCCTGGCTTTAAGGGCTACATATCTGATTTAGGAGGTCCATCGGCGAACATGTATAAGATGAAAGGAAAGGACGAGTCTATATGTGAGAAATGTGTTTCCCCTAGCTGTATCCACCCCGTAATTTGCAATAATTTGGATACCTCTCACAAGCAAATGACCGAACTTTATAAAAAAGTAGACAAACATCCCAAAGTAAAAAAGGCGTTTGTCGGATCAGGAATCAGATATGATTTATTGGTCGACGATTTTAATAAGAATAATGACGATGGCAACCATGATGAATATATCGAGCAAGTCATCACTCGACACGTTAGTGGACGTTTAAAGGTTGCGCCAGAACACACCTCTGATCAAACATTACGGGTGATGCGAAAACCATCTTTCAAATACTTTCACAAGTTCAAAGAAAAGTATGATAAGATTTCAGAAAAGCATCAGCTAAATCAACAGCTGGTTCCTTATTTTATTTCATCTCACCCAGGATGTGATGATGCTGACATGGCAAACCTTGCCGCGGAAACAAAGGACATGGGCTTTCAATTAGAGCAGGTACAAGATTTTACACCAACCCCTATGACTGTGGCCACAGTAATTTATTACGCAGGTGTTCATCCGTATACTCTAAAGCCTATTGAGACTGTTAAAACCAAAGAGGAAAAACAAGATCAGAACAAGTTTTTCTTCTGGTACAAAAAAGAAAATAGAAATTGGATTAAGAATAAACTTCAAAAAGCCCAGAGACCTGATTTAATTGAAAAGCTCGTTGG
>DAIPZI010000136.1:0-3500 GCA_036782275.1 Crocinitomicaceae bacterium | reverse complement strand
CCATTCCACATGATGGGTGTTGCTGGTATTTTAGGTGGTGCGTTATTATGTGCTATCCATGGTGCAACAGTAGAGAATACATTATTTGAAGATGGTGATGGGGCAAACACATTCCGTGCGTTTACGCCAACTCAATCAGAGGAAACGTATTCATTCGTAACAGCTAACCGTTTCTGGTCACAAATTTTTGGTGTTGCTTTCTCTAATAAGCGTTGGTTACACTTCTTTATGCTATTTGTTCCAGTAGTTGGTTTATGGACTAGTGCTATTGGTGTTGTAGGATTAGCATTAAACTTACGTTCATACGATTTCGTATCTCAAGAGCTACGTGCTGCTGAAGATCCAGAATTCGAAACATTCTACACTAAAAATATTTTATTAAACGAAGGTATTCGTGCGTGGATGGCCGCTCAAGACCAACCACATGAAAACTTCATATTCCCTGAGGAGGTTTTACCACGTGGAAACGCCCTTTAATATAATAGGTCGAGATATTGAATCGACAGGTTTTGCTTGGTGGGCTGGAAATGCCCGCTTAATCAATGTATCCGGTAAATTACTAGGTGCGCACGTTGCGCATGCTGGTGTTATGGTGTTCTGGTGTGGTGCAATGACACTTTTCGAAGTTTCACACTTTATTCCAGAGAAGCCTTTATATGAGCAAGGTTGTATTTTATTACAACATTTAGCAACTTTAGGCTGGGGTGTTGGACCTGGTGGTGAAATTGTGAATACATACCCATACTTCGTTGTTGGTGTTGTTCACTTAATTTCATCTGCAGTATTAGGTATTGGTGGTATTTACCACTCTTTAATTGGACCTGATACATTAGAAGAATCATTCCCATTCTTCGGTTACGACTGGCGTGATAAGAATAAGATGACAACAATTTTAGGTATTCACTTATGTTTACTAGGAATTGGTTCATACTTACTTGTTCTTAAAGCGACAGTATTTGGTGGTTTATACGACACATGGTCACCAGGTGGTGGAGATGTTCGTTTAATTACAAATCCAACTTTAAACCCATTCGTTATCTTTAATTATGTATTAAAGTCACCTTTTGGTGGAGATGGTTGGATTGTATCTATCAATAACTTAGAAGATTTAGTTGGTGGACATATTTGGGTTAGCCTTTTATGTATCACTGGTGGTATTTTCCACATTGTTACTAAGCCATTCGCATGGGCACGTCGTGCCTTTGTTTGGTCTGGTGAAGCGTACTTATCGTACAGTTTAGCTGCGTTATCATTAATGGGTTACGCTGCTTCAACTTACGCATGGTACAACAATACTGCTTATCCTAGTGAATTCTATGGCCCAACAGGACCAGAAGCTTCACAAGCACAAACATTTACATTCCTAGTACGTGACCAACGTCTTGGTGCTAACGTAGCTTCAGCACAAGGTCCGACTGGTTTAGGTAAATACTTAATGCGTTCACCTAGTGGAGAAGTTATCTTCGGTGGTGAGACAATGCGTTTCTGGGATTTACGTGCTCCATGGGTTGAGCCTCTTCGTGGACCAAATGGTTTAGATATCAATAAAATTCGAAGTGACATCCAACCTTGGCAAGAGCGTCGTGCAGCTGAATACATGACTCATGCGCCATTAGGATCATTAAACTCTGTAGGTGGTGTAGCAACTGAGATTAACTCAGTAAACTACGTATCTCCACGTTCATGGTTAACATGTTCTCACTGGTTCTTATCGTTCTTCTTATTAGTAGGACACTGGTGGCATTCAGGTCGTGCTCGTGCAGCGGCAGCTGGTTTCGAAAAAGGTATTAACCGTGAAAACGAACCAGTTTTAAGTATGCGTCCAATTGATTAATTAAAATCATAAAAATAAGTAAAAAGGAACAATAGAAATAATTTCTATTGTTCCTTTTTATCCAATTGATCCCTCTAATTTCAAACTTAATAATTTGTCTGCTTCTACAGAAAACTCCATTGGTAGTTTTAGAAAAACGTCATGACAAAAACCACTTATCATTAGACTAATTGCTTGTTCAACGTCAATCCCACGTTGTAAAAAATAGAAAAGTTGTTCTTCCCCGATTTTTGAAACTGATGCTTCATGTTCGACTTGTGTAGTTGAATTTTTGACTTCAATATACGGAAAAGTATTTGCTTTTGAATTATCGCCAATTAGTAAAGAATCGCATTGTGAAAAGTTACGAGCCCCTTCCGCTTTAGGTGAAATTTTAACCAATCCTCTGTAACTATTTTTCGAATTTCCGGCTGAAATACCTTTTGATATAATCGTACTTTTGGTATTTTTACCAATATGCACCATTTTAGTCCCAGTATCTGCTTGTTGATAATTATTTGTTAAAGCAACCGAATAAAATTCTCCTATTGAGCCATCACCAACTAATATACAACTTTGGTACTTCCAAGTAATTGCAGAACCTGTTTCAATTTGTGTCCAAGAAATTTTAGCATTTTTTCCTGAGCAAAGTCCGCGTTTTGTTACAAAGTTATAAATTCCCCCCAAACCTTTTTCATTCCCTGCATACCAATTTTGTACTGTTGAATATTTTATTTCAGCATTTTCAAGTGCTATTAATTCAACAATCGCGGCATGTAATTGATTTTTATCGCGTTGCGGGGCGGTACAACCTTCAAGATAACTTACATAACTATTTTGTTCTGCAATAATGAGTGTTCGTTCGAATTGACCAGATTCTTCATCATTAATACGAAAATATGTAGACAATTCTAAAGGACATTGAATATGTTTTGGCACATAACAAAATGAACCATCACTAAAAACAGCACTATTTAAAGCAGCGAAATAATTATCACCTGAGGGAACTACTTTACCTAAATACCTTTTTATTAAATCTGGATATTTTTGAATTGCTTCAGAAATTGGACAAAATATTACGCCAGCTTTTGCTAATTCTTTCTTAAAAGTCGTAGCAATGGAAACACTATCAAATACGGCATCCACTGCGACATTGGATAAACGTTTTTGTTCATTCAATGAAATCCCTAATTTATCAAAAGTTTTTAACAATTCCGGATCAACCTCCGATAAATCATTTAATTTCTTTTTTCTTTTTGGCGCTGAATAATATGTTATTCCTTGGTAATCGATTTTAGGATGTTTTAACTCAGCCCAATTGGGTTCGGTCAATTCTTGCCAAACTTTAAACGCTTGCAATCGTGACTTCCGCATAAATTCGGGTTCATTCTTTTTTTCTGATAATAGACGAACTGTGTTTTCATCTAAACCAACAGGGATTCTTTCATTTTCGATTTCCGTTTCGAAACCGTATTTGTACGGTTGACTAACTAGTTGATCAATAGTCGATAAACTTTTATTTTTTACATCAGACATAGAGCGTCGTTATTAATGATTACTTAATTAAATAATTTACCAAAATAAATTAATATATGATACGATATATCGTATATCGCGGAGTAGAGCAGTTTGGTAGCTCGTTGGGCTCATAACCCGAAGGTCAATGGTTCAAATCCATTCTCCGCTA
>DAIPZI010000135.1:0-3529 GCA_036782275.1 Crocinitomicaceae bacterium | reverse complement strand
GAGGGTCAAAAAAAAGACTCACCGATAAAAAATACCGATGAGTCGTCTTTAGTAGCGGGGACAGGACTATCCTTCATTTCATTTCGGATGGACATTAATGAGGGCTTACATAGAAAAGCTCAGACCATTTGGTGATCTTCCTTTTTACATTTCCGTTCACTTATTAAAGCAAGCTTTCAACGCTCCAGGAAATGAAAAAGCCAGTCTTTTCAGACTGGCTTTTCAATGTAGCGGGGACAGGACTCGAACCTGTGACCTTCGGGTTATGAGCCCGACGAGCTCCCAACTGCTCCACCCCGCAATATATCTTTTGGGTTATTCTTGTTCTTAATTGGGACACCAAAGATAGCTCAAAGCTTTAATCCCACCAAACAAAAATTCAATTAACTTACAGATTGACCTTGTAAAAATTCTTTTTCAGTCTCTAAAAAGCTCAATTCACCTTCTTCGTTCTCAGCCATAAGAACCATTCCTTGTGATTCTACACCACGTATTTTTCTAGGCGCTAAGTTCAATAGGACCAATACAGTTTTACCAACTACATCCTCAGGAGCATAGTGCTGCGCGATTCCCGAAACGACAGTTCTCGTATCAATTCCCGTATCCACGCTAAGCTGGAGTAATTTATCTGCTTTTTTAACTTTTTCCGCACTTAATATTTTACCCATTCTCAGGTCCATTTTCTGAAATGTCTCAAAATCTATTAATTCTTTCATTGGAGGAAATTTAGAAGTTCGTTGTGATTTCTCTTTGAGCTTTTGAACCTCTAATTCAACAAACTCATCTTCAATCTTTTTAAATAAAATCTCGGGAGCATTGATTTGATTTCCTTGAATCATCTCAGAATCAAAAAACGAATCCCAAGTATTAAACTCTATATTTAAAATGCTTTGCAATTTTTTTGAGGTGTCAGGAAGAAAGGGTGCAGCGGCAATAGACAACTTTAAAGTAATATCTAAGGCTACTCTCATAATGGTTTGTACGCGATCAGGATCCGTTTTAACCAATTTCCAAGGCTCATGATCAGCCAAGTACTTGTTGCCTATTCTAGCAATACCCATCATCTCGCTTTGCGCTTCTCTGAGCTTATACTTCATAACGAGCTCATTGATTCGCTTACCCGAAGAAGCTACACTATCTAATGCTTTTTGATCGTCATCGGTCAGATTGCCAAGAGCCGGAATCCGCCCCTCATAATATTTATTGGTCAATACCACCGTTCGATTTACGAAATTACCGAGAACATCAGCCAATTCAGAATTTACTCTCGATTGAAAATCTTTCCAGGTAAACTCAGCATCCTTACTTTCAGGTGCAATTGAGGTAAGCACATATTTAAGCTCATCTAGTTTATCTGGATAATCCGCAATATACTCGTGGAGCCATACCGCCCAATTTTTCGAGGTAGAAAACTTATCTCCCTCTAAATTTAAGAACTCAGAGGCAGGGACATTATCTGGTAAAATATACCCGCCATGATCTTTCAAAAGAATTGGGAAAATGATGGCATGAAAAACAATATTGTCTTTACCTATAAAATGAACCAGCTTTCGGTCTTTCGCTTTGTCTTTTAGCCAATACTCTTCCCAGTTTTTGCCGTTTTCTTGAGCCCACTTCTTTGTGGCTGAAATATACCCAATCGGAGCATCTAACCAGACATACAAAACTTTTCCTTCGCCTTCAGGAAGAGGCACTTTTACGCCCCAGTCCAAGTCTCGGGTCATGGCTCTTGGCTTAAGTCCACCATCAATCCAAGACATACATTGTCCCGTTACTTGATTTCGCCAAGTCTTTGGGTCATGCTGCGTTTCGCCATCTAAGATGCCATTCGTAATCCAATCTTTAAGCCACTCTTCATGCTGATCCATTGGAAGAAACCAATGTGATGTCGTTCTTAAAACAGGCTGATTACCACTAAGCGTTGATTTCGGGTCAATTAAATCTGTTGGGCTTAAATCGCTTCCGCATTTTTCACATTGATCTCCATAAGCGTCAACACTTTTACATTTTGGGCATGTCCCCGTAATGTAACGATCAGCTAAAAACTGATTAAACTCTTTATCGTAATATTGTTCAGATGATTTTTGAATGAACCGTTTCTGATTGTTCAATTCTTTAAAAAAAGCAGAGGAAGTTTGATGATGAAGCTCACTTGAAGTTCGATCATAGACATCAAATTCAATTCCAAATTTATCAAAGGAGTCACCGATAAGTGAATGATATTTATCTACAATATCCTTGGGTGTTACTCCATCTTTTTTTGCACGCAATGTGATTGCTGCACCATGCTCGTCGCTACCACAAACAAAAAGTACGTCAGCATCATTCATCCTTAAAAATCGAACAAAAATATCGGCGGGTAAATAGACGCCTGCAATATGACCCAAATGAATGGGGCCATTTGCATAGGGTAATGCTGCTGTTACAGTGAATTTTTCTTTCATTGAGGGCTAAAGATAGTTAAGATATTTCGCTTAAAACATAAAAAAAAGGGCCGATGCAATCGGCCCTTTCCTAGATTATATTAAATCTTATTCTTTTACAACTGAAAAAGTAGAAGTACTTCCATTTTCAAGAGTTACATTAAACATGTAAACTCCGTTGTCTAATGAAGAAATATCTATTGTTGATTTTCCACCATTTAAATTGATTTGATTTGATAAGGCAACTTTTCCTGCAATGTCAGACACAACAAGAACAGCAGAACCTTCACCATCTACATCAATCATTACTTGATTCGCAGCTGGATTAGGATAAGCTCTACCTGAAACCTCAGCGATTTCTTCAATGCCTACATTATCAACCATTTTAAGACCAAGTGCTAATGCAGATGTTCCTGTCCATCCAGAATACCATGTATCATCAATATTCAATGGTGATATCGGTTGAAGATAAATTGAATAGTTCGCATCGTAATCTAATGAGTTATCATAACCAAAAGAGATAGCAGGGTTAAAAGTACTTAAACAAACCAAATATCTTTGGTCATCATACATAGAAACTGCGTCATCTAAAGGAGCATATACAACCATCCCATTATCTGCATTCGATGTTGGATAATATAAGCCACCACCTACTTGATCTAAGGCATCAAAAGTTATTCCAGCCCATCCTCCTGAGACATCAACCCAAGCATCATTCCATTCAAATACATCCATCAACACCTCTTCGCCAACTAACAAAGTATCTGGCGAATTTACTGCAAAATATAATCCTTCAACACCATAGTTTGAACCAGGGTAAAGGTCTTGAACTTGCATACACGTTTGGTAGCTTGTTGATGCATTGCTTGGAAAAGAATTTACAGTTAACATTCCTGAAGCATCGTCTACATGAGCCAATGATAAAACATCGTTTGTAACACTGAAATCACGCACATAGGTGTTGTCAAAATCTGACTCATCAGTTTGACCGTCGATATCAATCGTGTAGGTCACTTTGTAATTTCCAACTTCCCATGAAGCAGCAGAAACTGTAGAGAACTCGGAAGGATTCCCGTTAAAAATCGCCAATGTATCTCCAGAAGCGA
>DAIPZI010000134.1:0-3546 GCA_036782275.1 Crocinitomicaceae bacterium | reverse complement strand
TGGAAAGGAAATATCCAGTTTACTCCGGCAATGCTCTTTTCTATTGGCTTAGTTAGCACATTTGTTGCAGGGGGATTGACAGGAATTATTTTAGGGGATTCTGCACTGGATATAAATGTTCATGACACTTATTTTGTTGTCGCTCACTTCCATATTGTCATGGGGCTTTCTGCCATATTTGGGATGTTTGCAGGAGTATACCACTGGTTTCCCAAAATGTATAGAAGAATGATGAATAAATCTTTGGGTTATTTACATTTTTGGTTAACATTCGTATCTGCATACGGAGTTTTTTTCCCAATGCATTTCACAGGCCTAGCAGGCTTGCCCCGACGATATTATAGCAATGCTGAATTCCCGATGTTTGATGAACTTCAGGATATAAATGTCATCATAACTATGTTTGCCATTTTTGGTGGAATCGCTCAACTTATTTTTCTTTTTAATTTCTTTTATTCGATGTGGAGAGGCCCTGTAGCTCCGAAGAACCCTTGGCGCTCAAACACTCTAGAATGGACTACACCAGTTGAACATATACATGGAAACTGGGTTGGGGAAATACCTGCAGTTCATAGATGGCCGTATGATTACAGTAAACCTGGCCATGAGGAGGATTTTGTTCCACAATCTACTCCTCGATTAAAAGACGAGCCTGGTCATTGATTTGTTGATATAGTTTTTTTGGATTATCTGTTTGATATCTCTTTCCTGTTAAATTTGTCTTAATGGAACGTTTTGATGATGAGCCACTTTCGCCAAAAGAAGAAGAGTCTGAGCAAAAGCTTAGGCCGAATAAGTTTGCAGATTTTGCTGGCCAGGAAAAGGCTTTGGAGAATTTAAAGATATTTGTTCAAGCTGCAAGAAATCGCGGAGAGGCTATGGATCATGTGTTACTTCATGGCCCTCCCGGTTTAGGAAAAACTACTTTGGCTTACATTCTCGCAAATGAACTGGATTCTAATCTAAGACTAACATCAGGTCCAGTTTTAGATAAACCAGGAGACTTGGCTGGTTTATTAACCAGCTTAGAGGAGAATGACGTTTTGTTCATAGATGAGATTCATCGTTTAAGTCCAGTCATAGAGGAGTATTTGTACTCTGCAATGGAGGACTTTTCCATTGATATTATGATTGAGAGCGGACCTTCAGCCCGTTCAGTTCAAATAGGATTAAAACCTTTTACACTGGTCGGTGCAACCACTAGATCTGGAATGCTTACCGCCCCATTGAGATCGCGTTTTGGCATTTCCACGCGCCTCGAATATTATAAGGTTGAATTGCTCAGCACAATTGTTGAAAGGTCTTCAGGAATTTTAAATATCGAAACTGAACCAAATGCAGCAATTGAAGTTGCTCGAAGAAGTCGAGGTACTCCAAGAATAGCCAATGCCTTGTTAAGGCGTCTAAGGGATTTTGCTCAGGTAAAAGGAAAAGGTATTATTAACCTTGAAATAGCTCGCTTTGGAATGGATGCTCTAGATGTCGATGAGCACGGGTTGGATGAAATGGATAATAAAATTCTGACAGCTCTGATAGATAAGTTTAAGGGCCGTCCGGTAGGTCTTTCAACCCTAGCAACTGCAGTTTCTGAGCAATCTGAAACGTTAGAGGAGGTTTATGAACCGTATTTAATTCAAGAGGGTTATTTAGCTCGCACGCCCCGTGGTAGAGTTGCCATGGATTTGGCTTATGAACACTTGGGACGAAAGGCTCCAAACCAAAAAGGCCTTTTTGATCAAACCAAATGAATGCTAAAAGTTTTTTACAAAAAGAGGCTCAAAGACTTGGGTTTTTATCTTGTAGAGTATCTGATGCAGTATTTCTCGAGGAGGATGCCCCAAGGTTAGAGCAATGGCTGAATAAAGGGTACCATGGATCCATGTCATACATGGAAAATCATTTTGATAAACGATTAGATCCGCGAAAATTAGTTCCTGGTGCTCGATCTGTCGTAAGCCTTGCCTACAATTATTTCCCTCAAAAAGAAATCTCTTCTACAGATGATTCAATGCCTCAAATCGCCAAATATGCTTATGGCGAAGATTATCATTATGTTATTAAGGATAAACTTTTTGAATTACTAGATTCTTTAAGTTCAAGCTATGGAGACATTCAAGGTCGCTGTTTTGTTGATTCAGCACCAGTCATGGAGAGGTCCTGGGCTAAAAAAAGTGGCTTGGGTTGGGTTGGAAAGAATAGTTTGCTGCTAAGGAAGAGTGAGGGAAGTTTTTTCTTTTTAGCAGAATTAATTATTGATTTAGCTTTACCAAGCGATAACATCGAAATTGATCATTGTGGAACTTGTACAAAATGTATAGATGCATGTCCTACAGGAGCAATAGTTCAGCCCGAAGTGATCGATAGTAATCGGTGTATAAGTCATATGACTATTGAACTTCATGGATCTCTTCCTAGCGACTATAAAGACTCAATTTCGCCTTGGGTTTTTGGTTGTGATATTTGTCAAGATGTTTGTCCATGGAATAGGCACTCAAAGCCGCATCAAGAAGAACGTTTCACTCCAGGTCCATGGAAGGATTGGAATATAGATGATTGGAAAGAAATCACAGAAGAAACATTTGGCCGGGTTTTTAAAAGAAGCGCCATCAAGCGAGCAGGTTTTGCGGGTCTAAAGCGCAATCTAAATTCAGCGCTTTAAACGCAATTAATAAAGAGAAATTGATGCAGGTTGAATAACCTTATAATTAGATCGGTCATATATTAATATGACCCATTCACATTCGTTTGCATCCCATAAAGGGTCCAAGTTGGCCGCAACACTTCCAGTAAAAACTTGTCCGGATGCCCCACCATTTTCAGAGATAGATGTTCCTAACGGTCCTAGAGGAGCGCTTCGGAAAACATTTTTATGAACATACGTTTCATTTCTGGAGTTATTTGGCATTAGTTGTGGACTGATAATTCCTGTCTCTTTGATATAGACTGTGACCCAGAGGGGATTTGATTGATTCGAAATCATTTCTACGGAATAATTCAGAACACCTACTCGATTCGATGCATCATATTCTGTACTTAAAGTAAATAAAGCCTCTGGCAATTTTGCCAATTCTAGATTGGTAATACCGGACCAAGCAGTATATGTTTTTTGATGAGAATTTGGATAATCGATTCGCTGAACAAGCCCCATAGGCAAAGCAGAAATTCCAAAATGTGTCGCGAGATCATCACCATATTCAGTCGTGAAATCTGTCGGATATTCATTATTAACCCCTGTAAAATTAGAGGGTCCAGCGTGTATAGCAAGAGGAACAACTTGAGAATTAAATAGACTATCTAATTCATTTATCGCTTTAGATGCTTTTGGACAATTTTTGCATCTATGGCCGGTAAAGTCTTCAACGAGAACTGCTTTTTGAGTTTGAATGATTGTATCACTTTGAACCAAGCCAACAGTATCAATTGGTGATATAGAATCTTTAAATGGTTCATCAATTACATCGCAACTATTTAGCATAATACCAATTGAAAAAATAAGAAGTGTGAAATATTTGATGAGATTCATTTCTATAGACTTGTTGTTAATGA
>DAIPZI010000133.1:0-3557 GCA_036782275.1 Crocinitomicaceae bacterium | reverse complement strand
AATGTCGATAGTCTTTTTTGGAAGGCTTCCCATTTTTAAAAACCACACATGCCGAAACAGCATTAGTTCCTTGCAGATTTGAATTGTCAAAGCACTCCATGTGGTTTGGCGTTTTATTCAGCTTAAAATCTTTCTTTATGGTTTCAAGAATTCTAGATTGATGATTTTTAGCCTTGAATAGAATCGATTTTTTCTTTTCATTATTTATGTAGTGCTTAATATTATTCAAAGAAAGATCAAGCAACGTTTTTTTGTCGCCTTTTTGGGGTGTAACAAAACCAAAGTCCTTAAAAGAAGATGTTATATCAATATTTGAAACGACGATTTTGTTATTTGATCCAAACCTTTCTTTTAATATGGATGTGTTTAAAACAGCGAAATCCTGCGCGTTTTCATTTAGTTTTTTAGCAACTTTTTGATTGTAAACATTCATTATTGCTCCTCCCTTTATTATCATATAATTGAAATAGAATACTTCGCCAATATCTTCGATAGTTAGAACATCTAGATCGTTTACTTCAGAAACTATTATAGATTTCGTTCGGTATTGATTGAGGCCATCAATTGTTTTTTTTGTTTTTTCTGCTTCTTCGAATTCATAGTTTGATGAAAGTGTTGTCATCTGACTTTTTAGCAACCTAATTAAGGATTTCGTTTTTCCCTCAAGGAGCATGGTGATTTTTTCAATCATGTCATCATAATCTGACATGGATTGAAACGATTCGCAGGGGCCCTTACAATTTCCAATATGGTATTCTAGACAAACGGAATAATTCTTTTTATTGATTTTATCTGGGCTCAAATCAAGAGAGCAGCTTCTCACATGAAACAGATCATTAATGAGTTTAAACATAATATTCATATTCCGAATATTAGGAAACGGCCCAAAGTATATAGAATCTTTGTTGCTTTTACTTCGTGTTGTTTGAACACGAGGAAAGGGCTCTTTAATTACTTCAATCCATGGATACGTTTTGTCATCTTTGAGCAAGACATTGTATTTCGGCTGGTGTGTTTTAATTAAATTATTTTCTAAGAGTAAAGCATCTGTTTCTGAATCAACGATATGATAATCAATTTTAGATATTGATTTAACGAGAACTTTTGTTTTAAAATGTTCATGCTTCCCTCTAAAATAGGATTGCACTCTATTTTTTAGGTTTTTTGCTTTTCCGATATAGATGATGTCCCCATTTGAGTCCATGAATTGATATACCCCAGGGTTTGAGGGGAGCACTTTTAATGAATTTATGATTTCATCACTTAAAGAATTCATACAATAAAATTAGAACTAATATTCACAATTTATTCATTCCTCTATATTTGTATTTATGTTAGATGATTTTATTAAAAATGCATTGAAAGAGGATATACGCGATGGAGATCATTCTTCACTATCATGTATCGCTGAAAATGACAAAGGAAGTGCGCGTCTTGAAGTAAGAGAGGATGGCGTACTTGCCGGAATAAGAGTAGCCAAAAGAATTTTTGAAATATATGATTCTTCATTACAATTAGACGTTTTGAAAGAGGATGGTGAAAAGGTGTCAAAAGGAGACATTGCTTTTACCTTAAAAGGTTCTGCACGATCAATATTGAGTACGGAAAGGCTCGTTCTGAATGTAATGCAACGAATGAGTGGTATTGCCACAAAAACACGTCAAATGGTTGATCAAATTTCTCATACGAAGTCAGTATTACTAGATACAAGAAAGACTACTCCAGGAATTCGACTGATTGAAAAAGAAGCGGTTAAAATTGGTGGTGCTGAAAACCACAGGTTTGGACTTTATGATATGATTATGATAAAAGACAATCATATTGATTATGCAGGAGGTATTCCAAATGCCATTAAAAAAGCGAACGCTTATTTATCTGAACAAAAAAAACAACTAAAAATTGAAATTGAGGTTAGATCAATCAAAGAGTTAAATGAAGTGATTGGTGAGGGGGGAGTTGATCGGATTATGTTAGATAATTTTACACCAAAAGAGATCATTAGAGCCCTTGAGTTAATTTCAGGAAACTATGAGACCGAAGCTTCCGGTGGAATAACCGACGATACCATTGTCGATTATGCTGAAACGGGTGTGGATTTTATTTCTGTTGGGGCATTGACCCATTCCGTGAAAAGTCTCGACCTTAGTTTAAAGGCTGAGGTTTAGGCTGTAATTCTTTATGTCCAATAAGAAATCGATATCTTCTTCGATTTTGTTGCCAATAACCACAAGCTTAGCGCCGGCCTGATGAGCCTCCTTGATTTGATCAATACTTCTAATCCCTCCGCCAATGATTAATGGCGAATTGGTTGTTGAAAGCACTTTTATCATTTCTCTTGAAATATTTTCCTTTGCTCCACTCCCTGCATCAGCATATAAAATTCTATGCCCAAGGTATTTACCAGCTAAAGCCGTTTTTCTAGCAATTGAAAAAGCATCTTTAGGAATCGGGTTTGTATTTGAAACGTATTCAACAGAAGATTTTTTCCCTCCGTCAATTAACATGTAGGACGTTGGGATAATCTGTAGATTCATATTTTCGAGTTCTGAAACCGCGGCAATATGATGGCCTATTAAATAATCTGAATTTCGTCCAGAAATCAATGATAGAAACAAAATGGCATCTGCATGTTCTGACAACTGATGAGAAGCACCAGGGAAGATCACAATGGGGCTATTTATTTTTTCTTTGGTAAGCTTTACACAGTTTTGAAAGTCAGCTTTCGATACTGTGCTTCCTCCAATAAGAATCATGTCAGGGTTAGCAAATGAAACTTTATCTAAATAATCACTTAGCTTTTCTATTGATGTAAATTTGTCTGGGTCAATGAGAACTGCGATTCCATTTCTCAAATCATTTATAAATTTCAAAATATCCATTTAATTAATATTGTAAGTTAATATTTCATGGTTAATTTCCTCATGTTTCAGGGTGTGCGTGTATTGCATCCCATTCACCTTAACAATACAAGTATGTTCATCTCCGTTTCTTTCAATAATCTTTATGTCCTCCAGAAAGCGTAGGCCCTTGATGTCATAAAGCTTGTAAATACATTCTTTAATTGTCCATAGAATCGTCAGGTCTTCAATGGAATCAAAACCATAAAACCTTTTTTCTTCACAATTCACGAATTTGGATTTCACATTAAGAATCCGTTTATCCATTTTTTCAATATCAATCCCTAGCGGAATATCGGAGATCGCCAAACAAATGCTATTCGCTGAGTGACTAATTGAAAGATTGGTTGAATCATTCATTAAAGATGGCTTGCCTGTTGAGTTGTATATAATTTGTTTTTTTGGGAGCAATTCATTTCTGAGCTGGCGAATACCAGTGTATTCATTTTTTCTTTTTAAACTATGTGTTTTGTTTAATTCAACGATCTCTCCTTCAAGCATCCATGAGCTAGAATCAACATCTGCTTTCTGTATAATTCCAAATTTAATATGAAGTCGTTTAAAAAAAATCACCTTTTATTTTTTGTAAAAATGCTAATTATATCGTAATTTAATATAGTTGCTCTCAAGTCTTAATTAAAACAATTTAATTTTTTTTAA
>DAIPZI010000132.1:1236-3589 GCA_036782275.1 Crocinitomicaceae bacterium | reverse complement strand
ATCAGAGGAAGACGATAACACCTAATATCAAGACCCAATTTCATAGTATAGGCCATGAGTGCTCTAAAAACCTTGCCATAACTGGAAGGATTTTTGGTAAACTCTCCCTTCCAAATCCAACACGAATAAATTTACCTGGATGATCAAACATTTCGGCAGGAATGGTCATAATGCCTGCGTTTTTTACGAGGTAGTTGCTGAACTCTAATGAGGAACAATTGATATTTAATTCCACAAATGCAGTAGAACCAGACTTGGGAGGGATAAAAGAAGAAATGATGTCCTGCGTCTGAGCAAACTCCCCAAACAATTTGATGTTTTTCTGTATTTTATTAATGTTGGGTTGTAGAAAATCGTCAATGTGGTTTAAGGCAATAATCGAGAGAATTTCACTTGGAGCGCTGCTACAAATACTTAAGTAATCTTTATATGAGATGACCCGATGAATAAAATCCAAATGATTACACACCAACCAACCCGTTCTTAATCCAGCCAGTCCAAATGATTTTGAGGTTCCCCATAGACTGATGCCTTTTGAGTATAGATCACTTATCGGAGGGAGCTCCTCAACAGGATTAGCAAGTAACTTATGATACATTTCATCTGAAAAAATATAGCAATCGTTTTTTTTAGCAATACTGACAATTTTAGTGAGCTCACTTAATGTTAGATAGCTGCCCGTAGGGTTGTGTGGGAAATTGATAATAATAAGCTTTGTGTTTTCCCGAACAAGATGTTCCAATTGATTTGGATCAAACTCCCAATTTTCATTTGGTTTCCAATAGGATATTTCACAACCGATTGAATGCACTACTTCATGTAGTGATTGATAGGCAGGAGCAACAGCCACTACATGGTCTTGTTTTTCAAGAAGGACCTTCATGGTTATGTAGTTCAATTCACCAGGAGAACCAACGACAACCTCCTCAATGTTTTTTGTCTTGTAAAATTGGGTAATTGATTCTCGAAGTATCGGGTTTCCTGCACTTTCTGTATATCCCAGCTTGATGTCATTCCACATTTTTAGCTCTTGAGCACTTGCAATATCTAAAACATAATTCTGCTCAAAACCATCACAGTCAGAACTCGATAATAGGTATTTAGCGGTAAACTCATGTTGAGCAAAATACCTTTCCAGCTTAAAATCTTTCATTTTCATTTCCCTAAATTTAGGGAAAACGAATCAATCAGATGATTGAGGAACCTCACTGCCTCCAAACGTTTATGGTCGGTGGTCAAATTTCATATGCTTCACACTATCGCCAGAGTCTCGTAATTCTTCCAAAGCTCGAATACCGATATGTACATGAGTATTCACGAAATTTGAGGTGACTGACTTGTCACTTTCACTGGTTTTAACTCCGCTAGGAATCATGGGGTTATCGCTTACTAAAAGTAGAGCACCTCTTGGAATTCCATTGGCAAAACCCGCAGTAAAAAGAGTCGCAGTTTCCATATCAATTCCAATGGCACGTGCTTCTGTTAATCGGGTTTTAAATGCTTCGTCATGCTCCCAAACCCTTCGGTTTGTCGTAAAAATGACACCAGTCCAATAGTCTGTTTGAAACTCCTTCATGGCTGATGATATGGTTCGTTGCAATCGAAAAGAAGGTAAAGCGGGCACCTCTTCAGGCAAATACTCATTGCTCGTCCCTTCTCCTCTTATAGCAGCCATGGGTATAATAAAATCACCCAATGCGGTTTTCTTTTTTAAACCACCACACTTGCCCAAAAACAATACCGCTTTTGGCATGATTGCACATAACAGATCCATTACTGTAGCCGCCATAGCGCTGCCCATACCGAAATTAATTATGGTTATGTTTCCATGAGTAGCCGTTTGCATGGCTTTGTCTGTTCCAATGATTTCTACATCATACTTATCTGCAAAAATGTTTACGTACCCAATAAAGTTGGTCAGTAAAATGTACTCTCCAAATTGTTCTAGAGGAGTTCCGGTATATCTCGGTAACCAATTGGTAACGATTTCTTCTTTTGTTTTCATTAGTGGGAATATTTAAGATAACGGTTCGGCTAAGCTGCGTTGCGTTTTACTAAAGATAAAATTAAATAAGGAGTTTAAACTTTCGAGTAAGAATGATTTATCATTCTCTTATCCTTCAATGTGCGGTGTCGAAAACAATTATTTCGTAGTTGTCTCGTTAATATAATCAAAACCACATGTTTATCTATGAAAAATTTTCTTTTTCTTCTTTCAATGCTTTCCTTTCTTTCAAATGCCCAAACGAATTTATCTGGGGGTGTCTATAATTCTGAAACATGGGACTTGGCCGGTAGTCCCTACAATGTTTCAGGAAATCTTGTAATATTTGACGGCGTTGAAGTTACAATC
>DAIPZI010000132.1:0-1226 GCA_036782275.1 Crocinitomicaceae bacterium | reverse complement strand
GTTACAATCGAAGCAGGAGTAAAAGTAATGTTTGAACCATCTGCAAGTATGGAATTAAGGGGAAAGTTATTGGCCATTGGAACAGCTTCTGATAGTATTGTCTTCACGTCGAGTCTTTCATCTCCAACAATAGGTGCATGGGATGGGATTAAAGTGATCGGAACAGATCCCGCAGGATCAGGGAATCAAGTAAGCATGCAGTATGTGAAGGGAATGTATGCCAGCACGTTCATAGATTTGGATTTCGCTTATCAAGGTCCTTATAATTTTACGAATTGTTGTTTCGCTTTTAATGGTAAAGTCAATGAGGACGGCGGAAGTCCTTCAACTAATTTTGACTATTGCATTTTTGAATTCAATAACCAAGCTTTGGATTGGTGTCAATTCGATAGTCGTGTAAGCAATTCCCATTTTTACAATAATGTCATCGGACTAATTGGTATTGCAAAAGTTGAAACCTGCTATTTTTCAGGTCATTCTAATTTCGCAATGAATCCGTACGGGATTACGACGGGCTGCACCATTGAGAACAATAATATTGGTGTAAAGACAGGCTTCAATTCGGAGAATCATACATTCACGAATAATACCGTAATGAATAACGATGTTGGTGTAAAATTAACTTCGTTTTTCAATGGAACACAAACGTTTACGGGAAATCGAATCTGTGATAACACCACTTATAATTTGCAATTACTTTCTCAAAATAATGCGGACCTCGGAATGAATTGCTGGTGTTCTACTGATGAATCCCAAATTCAGACAGGTATCTATGACGGATACGATAATGTATCGTATGGTTTGGTTTCACTTTCACCCGTTTATTCTGATTGTGATGAACCCACAATTGTTGAAGTAGAAGATTTGATAATAGAAAGCCCTTCAATATCTGTTTACCCCAACCCTTTCAATGAATTCATAAACTTTAAAACAGATTCCGAACAAGTTATTTCGCTTAGGATTTTCGATATGTCTGGACGTTTAGTGATAGAGAATGATTTTCAATATGAAACTGTAATAGATGGCAATGACCTTATAAAAGGGGTTTATTTCTTTGCAGCACAATCAGAAAAAGGAAATACAGTTAAAGGCAAGGTAATAAAAGAATAACGTTTTGCAGCTATACTATCGCCGCATCCCTAAAGATAATTGAATTCGTTGAAAGTAAAACAGCGGTGGAGTATAGGTGCTGTTATGTGTATCCAAAAAGCCCCTCGTTGCTGAAG
>DAIPZI010000131.1:0-3632 GCA_036782275.1 Crocinitomicaceae bacterium | reverse complement strand
TTTACAAACAATAGATATTAACGGAAAACATCTTATTTAATGCGGCTGAATTACAGTGGTTTTTTCTGCAAATATTGAATAAAATTCATTATTCGGAATTATAATTCAACTTTTGGCTTAAATCCTCAATTCACATAATTTAACAAGTTCCATGGAATCAAGCCGTAACATCCTTTAATGGATAGGTTAGAAGTACATGAAACTTCTTACACTCCTTCTTATTTCGACAAGCTTTTATGCTTGTTCCCAGACCAGCACCAAACCCAAAGTTAAAACACCAATAGACATCATTGTGGATCACGCCAAGTGGCAGGTGACTCAAGATGTGACCTATGATGGAAGCTATCGCCAGATCGATTATCCCAATGGCGATGTGCCTGCGCATATTGGTGTTTGTACAGATGTGGTTATCCGTGCTTACAGGGCGATTGGAATCGACATGCAGGTGCTCATTCATGAAGCTGTAAAAGCAGATTTGAGTTATTATTACCCTATTCATTCCAAAAGAGGTACAGCGAAAGTTGACGCCAATATTGACCATAGAAGAGTTCATATCATTCGAAAGTTTCTAAATAAGAATTATCCAGATTCTAAAATCAAAAATTCTGAGCCGTATTTACCCGGAGACATCATCGTTTGGGACAATTGGCACATTGGTATTTTGATAGATGAAAAAGTACCCGGAACAAATCGTTATTACGCCGTCCATAATATTGGTTCTGGTCCACAAAAGGAAGATGTCTATTATGATGATGGATATCTAGATCATTACCGTTGGAAACCATATGAAAAACAAAAGCCATGATAAAAAGTAAAATCATTTACGCCTGGATGCTCAGTGCGGGCATTGTGCAGCCAATGCACGAAAAAAACAACGATCGCGAGCTCTATATTCTCTATGTCATAGATGCTAAAACAGAACAGGTTTATGCTTATGAGCATGCCTACGAGGAAGAAATTATGGAATATATTGAGTCTGGTGATTTTGAGTATGAATCAAATTTCAAGGTCAAGAACGAAAAATAAAACAAACCTAAACCACGTAATATGAAGTACATTTTAATCTTTTTATTGATCCCTACATTTGGGGTGTTATACGCCAACGACGGAGCTTTTTATATGAATGGAAATCATCTCATTCCTGTAAACGAAACACAGGTAGAGCTGAGTAAAGAAATCTTAACAATCAAAAGGGAAGGGCGCAACATTCTTATTGATGTGGACTATACCTTTTACAACCCTGGTAAAGCAAAAAAAGTGCTTATGGGTTTTGAAGCGCCCATGCCAAGAGGGGCAGCAGATTTTATTTATGACCGATGGATAATGACCCGCAATCATCCCTATTTGAAAGGCTTTATTGTTGAAATCAATGGCGAAAGAATTCCTTATAAGGCGGATATTGTCAATAAGCAAGCTTTTAATTCTATTGGGAGTTTGGCTGGTTTTCCTCAAGCGGAAATTGATCTGTTGAATGCACGATATAAGGACTCTAATCGGGTAATGAATGGTTACCGCACTAGGGTCCTAAAACAAGACAATCAACTGCCTTATCGTGAATTTGCGTATACATACGTTTACGTCAATTATTTCGATGCTGAGTTTCAAACTGGAATAAATAAAGTGCACCATACCTATTCATTTCCTGTTTCAGGTACGAATGACATGCCCCTAAATTTTGAATACATTCTCACGGCAGCAAATCGTTGGGCCAATAATCAAATTGATGATTTCACACTGGTGATTGATATGGATGGTTTTTCTGAGTTTTATATGCCGCAATCTTTCTTTAAGGGTACCGATCTATGGAATGATGTGGCAACAATGAAAGTAGTGGATTCAACGAAAGCTACGGAGTGGTGGGAGGAGTATATGAATGGTTATATGTTGGTTAGAGGGGACGGTTCCAAAAAACCTCTGGTTTACAAACAGATGGATTTTAAACCGAGAGGCGAGTTAAGGATGTCAAATTACATTGACATAAATCAAGCAATGTATTGGTATGATTATTACAGTGAATTATTGTCGGATACTGCAGTTTTTGATGTTGCTGTACATGAGATTGCTTACTCTTTTTACGCCCACAATCAAGATTTGAGATATGCAAAAGATGAATTCACACTTCAGGTGCTTCGGAATTATCCCTTCGCCATAAGAGGATATCCGTTTAAAAACAGAAAGCTTCGAAAGTATTACGATAGCGTAGATTGGTATGAGGCCAAAGAAAAATGCACCTTTACTACGAAAGATTTAAGCATTGAAGAATTGAAGTGGATTCAAGGCCTTTCGGTGTTCAAGAATGAAGAGAACTAATTACATTTGTTCATATGTTGATAATGGGCATTCTTATATTTTTTGGGCTTGTACACCTATTTTTGAATGTATGGGTTTTGATCAGGTGGATGAGACGAAAAGTCAAGACAAAAGGCTTTTTATGGTTTTTCGCGATAAGCTCTTTATTATACCTCTTTCTTTTATATTCAAATCGCAAAAGCATCGAATTTTTATTGGATACGAGAAGAATTCAAAAAGAGGCAGCAAAAACACCAAATAAGCCCAATCGATATTGTGCGTGTAACTGGAGATCTTTGAGCTTGAGAAAAGATGATTATGCCAAAAAACATCGTCCCTTGGCTCAGAAAATTACGGAGAACCGATACGTCAAGGATGTAAAGACACGCAACAAATATCTTGCTGAAAATCAATTGCTAAAAATCACGGACAATGACGGGTATTGGGTAGAGCCTTTAACACACAGCTCCATGCATCTAACTCCTTTGGCAAAAAAACGTTTAGATGAGCTGGGTCGAATATTTCGAGAGAACGTTAAGGGAACGGAAGACGCAAAAAGCTATTTCGTGATTTCATCAGTTACGCGAACAGAAAAACAGCAAAAAGAGATTGTGAAAGCTTTTCCTAATGCAGCGACTAAAGGGAAAAGTACGCACAGCTACGGTGTATCCATAGACATCAATAAAATGATGTACAAATCATCTTGTGAGCGGAGCTTAAAGGCTTTAGAAAAAGCGCTTTCTAAAATGCAAAAACAAGGAAAGCTACTCATTTGTCCAGAGAAGGGGTGTATTCACATCACCATTATTAATTAGTACGAGAGTTCTGAAACTTTTATCGTAGCCGTTGGAATCCAATGGCTAAAATCTTCCTTCAAAATTACTGTGGATTTTTGGTTGGGAATCAGCTTCACCCGAAGGATAAATATATGATCCTTCCAATAGTATTTGGGTCCTTTAAATCCAAGCCCCGTATGTATAAAATTCCATTCGATTGAACGCAGCAACTTTCTTTCTATTTCTTTTATTTTTTCAGGGTGCCAGGGTCCGTTTTTTAGTTCAATTGAAATTTCATGCTCTTTTAATGGGAGGAATTCTATAGGGTATTCCTCAATAATCTCTCTTTCCATTTTTTTCAATTCAAATGGGTTGGGGTCTAGTTCTACATGGGCCTTGTTTAGCTCGCCAATACGTCCTTCATGAAATTCTAGGAAAAAAACGGAAAAATCTTCTTGTTTCATCTCATAGAGTACCCAACAGCAAAACGCTATTCCTGTTTCTGATTGACGGTAGCGAAGATGTGTTTCCATAGATGTATTCTTAGTTATCTATAAATGCGTTTGT
>DAIPZI010000130.1:0-3706 GCA_036782275.1 Crocinitomicaceae bacterium | reverse complement strand
CCATGGAAATCAAACCAAAAAACGGAATCTTCACCGGAATCCTTTAGCGGTCAAAATCCATGGGGATCAAATGTTGGTAAAGAAGAGACGTCAAAAAGCACCATAGTCAAGCAGAAGTTTCCATATAGAAGTGATGCTTTTAGATATGGTTACTACAATCACTTTTCTACCAGAGGTGTTGTGGTTCCCTCTATAGCCGTTGCTGTGCCCGGTTTAGGTATTCTGGCTTTGCCCTTAGTACCTTTGATTACGGCTATCCCATTTAATGAAAGTGAAAAAGAAATTTCTAATACTTATCGAAAGGAAAAACCTGAAGCTACAGATTTAGAAATATATGATGTGAAACAAGGTGTGAGGATGAAACGTTGGCGGAATTCTGGTATCGGTACGGCAATAGGTGCCGCAGTTCAAGCGGTTTTATTGTATTTAATCATCGAAGGTATTTAATAAATTAAACTAAATAAAATGAAAAAAACACTACTTATTTTAATTACAATTGCTTTTGTAAATGGCATTAATGCCCAAGGCAATTCATCAGTAGCCGTTGCAAATCCGAATGTAGAAGGTTTATATGCAACCCCAAGTATTTGTGCAAAAATAATAAGGTTAGAGCTTTCAAAACTGAATAAATATTCAGTTTATGATGCTTTTGATATGGAAGAAGTCTATGCCCAAGATTCTAGCTACCGAAATAATTGTCTCAGTAAATCATGCCTCATTGAATTTGGAAACAAATTAAAAGCTGACTACATGATTACGGGTAGTTATGATTTATTGGCAAATAAAATCGTAATAACATTGAAAATGATTGATGTCAAAAATGGTACTATTTACAAATCCGGTTTGCGAGAATTTACCAATCAAGAGAAAGAACTTCAACGCATGACCGAAATAGTTATGAAAGAAATGCTTGCTATTCCTGTCAATACAGAGTTGGTAGATCGATTGAAGTTTGATAATGATATCATTACGAAATCCAATGTCGGAAAGGTGAGTAATTCAGGACCACGTGTAGGCGTTGGTTTCATGACGGGTTCTTTCTATGAATTTGCTACTCGTTCTAAGCAACAGGGTGGGATGGATATTGTTCCGGCAATAAGTATGATCGGGTATCAGCTTGAAGCTCAATACGTGGGAACAGGTAATTTTTCAGCATTGGCTGAATTCATTCTTAATGTAAATGGTTTAGAACAGGGAAAGTTCCTACCTACGCTATCAATTCTTAATGGTTTTCGTTTTGGATCTGCCGGTTGGGAATTTGCATTTGGACCAGGGTTTACGCTGACTAGAACTTCTAACGGATTCTTTGATACCGAAGGCCATTACGGTAACGCCGGAGATTATTATTCGGTAGGGTCATGGAACAGCGACTTTTCTGATTACGTTTATGAAAATAATGATGACCCGAACAATACAGAGATGCTATCTGACGATGACTACACGAATCAAGGATATGTCGCGGAAGAGACTCTTGATGAACGGGCGAGCGTTAAAGGAGCATTTATGTTTGTTATGGCATTTGGACGAACCTTTAGAGCAGGAGCTCTAAATATTCCGGTAAACGTTTTTTATTCCTCAAGAGGAAGCGGTGGAATCGCTGGAATTAATGTAGGTTTCAATGTTACAAAGAGCAAATCAACAATCGGAACAGGTCTGTAATACTACAAAACATGATTCGAATTGAGTAAACTGGTGTTACTTTTTTTATTTCCATTTTTTATCAATGCTCAGACACCAAGCGATCATGTAAAATTTCGTTTTTCTAACCCTTTTATACTCGAATTAGGATATGAAAGAGCGGTTCAGCAGGATAAAAGTGTATTAATTAATGTAAGATATGGACTTCACGATTTCTCTGATAATTTTGATTTTCCAAACGGGGAATCCTATGCTTTAACTATTGGATTTAGGAATTATCTGCATCCCACTAAGACCTTAAGTGCTTTTTATATTGAGTGTGAGCTAGGTGCTGGTTCAGCTAAGGCAAGTGGGAGTAGGTACCTTGGCACGGAGGAGGTTTTATTTGGCTTTACATTAATAGATGTTCCTGTCTATGCAAGAGGTACTGCAGAGGCAATTGTGGGTCATATTGGTATCAATTTAGGGTATCAAAAAAGATGGAACGCTTTTTCGATAGATTTCGGATTAGGTATACAATACAATACACCGCTTACAGGTGAACAATTTATTCCTTTGAGTGACGGTTCAAATATTGAATTACCAGCTTACGTAAAGGGCTTTACCCCAAAGGCATACTTTGGGGTTGGTTTTGCTTTTTGATATGGTAAAACAAAGAAAATGAGCAAATAATTATTTGTGTTATTTCTGTTTTAAAACAATGTCAATTTCCTTTGCTAATCCATGATCTTTAGGCGTAATGGAATTTGTATCATGGGTATATACTTCAATGCGAAGAAATCTATAGTTGTGAATCTTTAGATCAGGATGGTGTTGTGTTGCTTCTGCAATGAGCGCAATTTTATTTAACAATGCTAGGGCTTCTTTAAAGTCTTGGCATTTTACATTTCTAACGAGTTTCCCATCCGATTCTTTCCATTTCATGCTATGAAAATAAAATTTATTAATCTTTCCATGTTGTGTTTTAAAAAATAATTAATTTTGCGCTGTCTCTAAGGGGTGCCGAAAGGCTGAGAACACACCCATTGAACCTGTAGGATAATGCCTGCGCAGGGAAGATGACCGAGCTAATTAATTATTTTAACCAATAAGAATTGGCCCCTTGTTCTTGTTTAAATTTTATAAAAATGAAAACAAGTGCTTTTTTAACATTGACTTTTTCTTTATTTGTCCTTTTAGGTTTTTCTCAAAAAAACATTTCTGGAGTGGTACAAACTGAGGAGGGGAATCCTATTCCTTTTGCAAAAATACGAGTCGTAAAGTCCCAAAAGGGGACCATTACTGATGTAAAAGGTAAATTCAACATCGAGAATATTGGAAAAGATTCAAAATGGATTCTTGTTCGCGCTTTGGGTTATGCTGAGCAAGAAGTTTCTATTGACGGAAAATCAAGTAATTTAAAGATTCAGCTTTTCAAACAGATTCAAAATCTTGAGACTGTTCAAGTGGATGCCACAAGACCTAAAATCGTTCCTTCTTCGGCAACAACTATTGATACTGAAAAGGATTTACAAGGCAAAAACTTTGGACAAGACCTCCCTATCTTATTAAATACAATGCCTTCTGTTGTTACTACATCAGATGCAGGTGCAGGAATTGGATATACGGGAATGCGTATTCGTGGCGTTGATTCAGAACGCATCAATGTGACCATCAACGGGATCCCTGTAAATGATCCGGAATCCCATGGGGTATGGTGGGTGAATATGCCAGATTTAGTTGGTTCAGTTGACAATATTCAGGTGCAACGTGGAGTGGGTACTTCCACAAACGGTGCGGCCTCTTTTGGTGCAAGTGTTAATATTAAGACGGACAATGTTTCGGAGAAAGCCTATGGTACGATAGACAATGCTGTAGGGAGCTTTAATACTTGGAAAAGTTCAGTACGTGCAGGAACAGGTTTAATTGGCGGTAAGTTCGCTATGGATGTTCGTTTATCAAGAGTCTTGAGTGACGGCTTTATTGACCGAGCAAGTTCGCACCTTAAATCCTTTTATTTATCTGGTTCTTATGTCGGAAAGAAATCATTGATCAAAGCTGTTGCTTTTAGTGGTAAAGAACGCACTTA
>DAIPZI010000129.1:0-3728 GCA_036782275.1 Crocinitomicaceae bacterium | reverse complement strand
GAGTCATTTTTAATGATGTCCCTACAGGGGTAACAGTATGTAAAACGATGCAACACGGAGGTCCTTACCCAGCAAGCTCAGATAGTCGGTTCACAGCTGTAGGAACGGATAGTATAAATCGGTTTATAAGAGATGTAACGATTCAACAAAACGTCAATTAATAAAATAGTTAATTTTACAAAAGAATTTATCCTATGGAAGAAGAACAAAACTCAGGCGATTACACCAAAATATATTTGGTTGCTATTTTATTTTTAATTGTCGGATTGGGAGTGATGACCTATTTATGGTCCAATTCAAGAAGTAATCTTGCAACATGCGAAAACACGACCCAAAATTACAAGGATACCATACAAGGCATGAATAAAATGTTATCGGCTTACGTTGGTGATATGTCAAAAGATTTAAAAGCAGATTTTCGAAATATGCTTGACACTTACGACAAGCTTATATTAAAGGATGCATCCCAATCTGATAGCCTTAACGTTCAAAAATTAAAAATTCAGAACCAAATTGAAAAAATTGAGAAATTACAAAAGAGTAGGAATTTTTCTGCTTCTCAAATCTCAAAGCTGAAAGAAGAGAACGAAACACTTCGGGTGATTATGCGCGGCTATGTCTACGAAATAGACTCTTTGAATACCTTGAATCTACAAAAGGATTTAATTATCACTGAGCAAACTGAAACTATAGACCAGAGAACATCAGAAAGAGATCAGTATAAAGATGCTGCCGAGGCAAGTCAAGAAAAAGTAAAACTTGGTTCGAAATTAACGGCTTACAGCTTTAGCTCTGGAGCCTTACGTTCAGTGGTCAAAAATAAGACCACAACACGTGCCAAACAAGCTGTTCAATTACAGTCTTCCTTTACCATTTCAGGAAATTTAATTACGAATCCAGGAAAAAAAATGGTGTATATGCAAATCCTAGGACCGAACGGTAAAGCCTTGCAAAACATGTCAAGTTATAAACTTGAGACTACGAATGGAACCATTTCATATTCAGAGAAAAAAAATATCGATTATCAAAATAAGTCAATTGATATGACTATTTATTTCGACATTAGGAATGGCAATTTATCTAAGGGAAATTATAAGGTAAATATATACTGTGATCAAAACTTAATTGGTTCGGATAATTTTAGTTTAAAATAACATGGAAAAAGGACACGTAAAAAGTCAAATCATCAATCAAATCGGTATTATCGAGTTTGGTCACCCGCTCAGTAATTCTCTTCCTGGTGATATTTTGAATAAGCTTGCACTAACAATTACTGAGCTGAGTAAAAACAAGAATTGCAAAGTTCTATTATTGAAATCATCCGGAGATCGAGCATTTTGTGCTGGAGCTAGCTTTGACGAATTAATAGCCATTAAAAATCTTGATGAAGGCAAGATTTTCTTTTCAGGTTTTGCCAAAGTAATTAATGCTTGTAGAACCAGTGATAAATTAATTATCGCCAGAATTCAGGGGAAAGCCGTTGGCGGAGGAGTTGGGATTGCTGCATCTGCGGATTATGCTTTTGCTACTGAACATGCTTCAATCAAACTGTCGGAACTCGCTGTAGGAATTGGACCATTTGTTGTTGGGCCAGCAGTTGAACGAAAAATAGGTGTATCTGCCATGAGTGAATTGGCAATTGATGCGACACAATGGCGAAGCGCCGCATGGGCTCAAGATAAAGGACTCTATTCAAGCATCTCTGAAACAGCAGAATTAATGGATGAAAAAATCAGTGCTTTAATTGAAAAATTATCGATGTCAAATCCAGAAGCAATGCGGGAATTGAAGAATGTTTTTTGGTCCGGAACGGAAGACTGGAAGGAGTTATTAGCCCAAAGAGCCGAAATCAGTGGGAGACTTGTATTGAGTGATTTTACAAGAAATGCCATCCGTGAATTCAAGAAAAAATAAATTCATTTTAATTTTTTATCATTTGGTTTGTTCATATAAGTATTAATTGTATCTTTGCACCCCTAATTTAAGCTTTTAAAAAGCTTGTAAATAGAATAAAGTGGATACATTAAGTTATAAAACGGTTTCAGGTAACAAAGAAACAGCCGATAAGAAGTGGTTTATCGTTGATGCCGAAAACCAAACAGTTGGTAGATTGTCAAGTAAGGTTGCAAAAGTATTAAGAGGTAAGCATAAAACATGTTATACCCCACATGCAGATTGCGGTGACAATGTAATCGTTATTAATGCTGAAAAAGTTTCTTTCTCAGGCACGAAATTGGAAAACAAGGAATATGTAAGATATTCAGGTTACCCAGGAGGACAAAAATTCACATCCGCTCAACAAATTTTAAAAAATCATCCAGAAAGACTGATTGAAAAAGCAGTAAGAGGGATGTTACCTAAAAATACGTTAGGAAGACAATTATTTAGAAATTTAAAAGTGTATACAGGTAATGAGCACAATCATGACGCTCAAAAGCCGGAAGCACTAAATCTTGACACGCTCAAATAAATATTATGCAAGTAATCAATACTTTAGGAAGAAGAAAAACAGCTGTTGCTCGTGTATACCTATCAAAAGGTAAAGGTAAAATCACCGTAAACAATAAAGAAGCTAAAGAAGTTTTTCCAATTGATGTTTTACAATCAAAATTGGTTCAGCCTTTCGTCTTGACTGATACGGTTGGGAAATACAATGTGAGTGTGAATGTAAGTGGCGGTGGAATTAATGGTCAAGTAGAAGCCATTAGATTAGGTATCTCTAGAGCCTTAGTAGAAATTGATGCTGAAAATAGAGTTGCTTTGAAAGTTGACGGTTTGATGACTAGAGACCCAAGGATGGTCGAAAGAAAGAAACCTGGTCAACCAAAAGCAAGAAAAAAATTCCAATTCTCGAAACGTTAATCGTTATTGGAAGGGTTTAGTATCCAAGCTTTTAAGTATTAGGCAAATGCCCCCCTTGATCGCTGAAAAATTAGGAACGTAAACAAATAAATATATATGTCTAAATTATCTTTTGACCAATTGTTGGATGCAGGTGTACACTTCGGACACCTCAAGAGAAAGTGGAATCCATCAATGGCCCCTTACATTTTTGAAGAAAAAAAAGGGATCCACATTATTGATTTAAATAAAACAATAGTATGTCTTGACCAAGCAAGTGCTGCAATGAAGCAGATTGCCAAATCAGGAAAAAAAATACTTTTCGTTGCTACAAAAAAACAAGCAAAAGACATTGTTGCTGAAAAAATCAAAAACGTAAATATGCCGTTTGTGACCGAAAGATGGTCTGGTGGTATGTTAACGAACTTTCAAACTACTCGAAAGTCTATCCGTAAAATGACGACCATTGATAAAATGAAATCTGATGGTACATGGGATACTTTGAATAAAAGGGAGAAACTTTTCAAGACTCGCCAAAGAGAAAAACTTGAAAAAACATTCGGATCGATATCTGATATGACACGTCAGCCCGCTGCAATTTTCATTGTGGACATACTTAAAGAGCACATTGCATTGGCAGAAGCAAGAAGATTGAACATTCCAACCTTTGCGATGGTTGATACAAATTCAAATCCAAAATTGGTTGATTTCCCTATTCCATCAAATGATGATGCGACCAAGTCAATTTCAATGATTATGGATGAGGTTTGTAGTGCTATTCAAGAAGGTCTAGAAGAAAGAAAATTCTTAAAAGACAACCCAGAAAAAGCGAAAGCAAAAGAGGAAGCTCCAAAAGCTGAAGCAAAAGAGGAAGCTCCAAAAGCTGA
>DAIPZI010000128.1:0-3782 GCA_036782275.1 Crocinitomicaceae bacterium | reverse complement strand
TTCCAGAAATGGTCCAATTCCACCCTGTAGGAACATTCGTGGATTGATCCATGAAGCTCACACTTCCATTTACAGGAATAATTACCGGTGAAGGCCCTGCGGGCATTGATGCAAACGCCGAGTTTGGAGGCGTATTGGTTGGGTCACATCCTGGTGATAATAGTAAGGAGCTTCTAATTCCTTGAAGAATCGAAAGCATATAATCTGCTTGATCTTGAGTAAACATAACAGTACAATTGGAGTAATCCATGTAGTTTTCATATTGGGTTTCCGTACCTGCACAGGTTTGCTGATTTCCGGAACATGAACCAGGAAAATCAAAAGAAGGGCCGTCAGTAATCGGAGTATCATTGAATCCATCGTCGTTTCCACAACCACCTGAGCCTCCCCAAGTATGGTCTAATCCAAGATAATGTCCAACTTCATGTGTCAATACATTTTCGTTATTTACACCTAAATTGTAATCCAATACAATACCATCTATACCAGAATTTGGAAGATAAGTAGGATTTGGTCGATAAGCATATCCTGCTGTACCAGAATTGGCGCCATTTGAAATGTCACAAATCCATATATTTAAATAGTTATTTCTGTTCCAGATTTGGGAACCGTTTGTAGCAGAGGCTTTCATTTTGTTTTCCTCTCCATTGTCAGAGTCATACCAGTCCTCATTCGTAGTAACACGAATAACACCGACTTCCGAAAGCGGAGTTCCTGTAGGGGTTTGTGTAGCCAAGCAAAAATTAATATCGCAATCTGCAGGTGTGAAACCAAACTGACTTCTTGCATTGGCTGCATTCGCATTAAGTAATTGATAATCCTCAACCAAATCATCAAATACTTGCATGATCAAAGCGTTGCTGACATTTTCAGCGGGGTTGTTTGGATTATGAACAACATGGAATATGACTGATATCTCATTTACACCAGCGGTTTTAGGAACGCCATAGTTCGTTACCTGATAAGCATGCTGTTGGTATCCTAAGTTAAATTCATTTTGAATCCCGCGATCTTGATAGTGCTGCTGATTTAATTCGTAGGTCTTACACCTGTGATCTCCACCAAGATTTGATTGGGGAGCACTTATGCCAGATACAGTATAAGCTTGGTTTAAAACACTTGAGTGCTGATGAACAACGGCATTTCCTAGAATAGGAATGGCTTGATTGTTTGCTGTTGGGCCAATACCAGTTGTATTGGTGTTTTGGGAGAATGCGTTAAGCGCAATCCCAAAAAATAGGCTTGTTAAAATTGATGTTTTCATGTTTAGTTTAGAAATAAGGTTTTAGTGTTGTCAATGTACAACATTAAAGTATAAACATGAAAAAAAACGAGAAGAAATCTACCGGGCTAGAGGGGGGCGTTAGGATCCACAGCCGACACAATCGATTCTTGTGTCCATGGGCTTGATTCCCTTAACCTTCATTTCTAAATTGTGAATTTTGTCACGGATTTCCATGTCTTCCATCATGTTTCCGGTTAGTTGATTGTTTAACTCTTCTATTTCTGTCTTTAATTGGTCTAGATCACTCATATCATTCGGTTTTAAGTTTGCACTACTAATCTATGCAATCATTTTGCATATTTGGAAAATAATAGCGGGAGTTATTAAAAATGTTTTCAACAATGATTAATCAAATAAGTCAGGGGAGCTATTAAGCTCCGAATAGAGGTATTCGTTCTGCACACTTTCTTGATTTCCTAAATAAAAAGTTCCTTTAAGTTTCTGCACAGTATGGGCCTGTAGATCAATGCTTTGATTTGGTTTTAATAGCCCTCTAGCGTCTTTATTATCTCCATTGAGCCATTGAGCGCTGTCTTTTTCATTTAATATAAGTGGCATTCTTGGGCCTTCAAGCTTTGGGTTGTTGTGAATGGTGCGCAATAGGGCATTTCCCTCAGTGGTTACAATTGAAAACGAATCAATAATTTCTCCGGTATTTTTATTGGTCCAGCTGTCTTTTATGGCGCCAATGAGGATTCTTTTTTTATTTGAGGCTTGTATGTAATAGGGGAAGGTTCTACCATTTTTGTGGTGGTGCTCAAAAAAACCATTTAAAGGAAGAATACAACGGCCCTTGTGAGCCGCCATCTTGAAGGATGGTTTTTCGAATATACTTTCTCCTCGTGCATTAATGGTTCTGTTCCATATTTGCCTTGCGAATTTTTCATCTTTGGTCCAATTAGGAATCAAACCCCAGGTACAAAGCTTTAGATCTATTGTATTTTGTTTGCTGCAAATTACAGCAAGTTTCGAATGCCCAAAACCACTTGTGTGATAATATCCAGAAAACTCTGACCTTAATTGATCCCATTTTAGCTTTAAACGATTGATGTCCTCCGGTGGAGCACCAACCCGAATAGCTTCACGGTATAATTTCTCAGCAAGCTGTGAAGTTTCGTAGCACATGACCTTGAGAAGCTATTACAGCTTAACGATTCTTTTTGTAAATTTTTGAGATCCCTCGCCAATATGAATCAGAAAGATACCTGTATTCAGTTCGCTTACATCGATTTTAGCGCTCATGTGATTCACCGTTCCCATTTGAATGACCTTGCCCTCCAATGAAAGCAATTGATAAGGTGTTTCTTCGTTTAAGCCATTAATAAATAGAATGTTATTTACTGGATTCGGTCCTACCTCAAGGTTCAAGGTGTTTTCATTGACTCCCGCATCGAGTCCCAGATAAATGTCTCTGTATTTGATTTGAGTTACGGTTTCATTACCACCTGCATTTGTGGTTCGAATACTCAAAATAGGGGCGAGCTCGTCTTTAGCAATCCACTCATATTCAATGGAGGGAGGAACGGGTAGCTCAATCCAAACAGGGTTTCCTGTTCCTGCGAAGTCAATCAATACAGAATCGGTTTCAGCTATTTCGTGTTTTACGCGCAGGCAATCAAAGATCCCATAAGGCGTTGTAATTGTTCCCCATCCATCAACAGCTGAACTTCGTTGCCTATACTGAATCCAAATTAAATTAAAAATAGGATTCAGGTTGAGATAGGTATATCCCCTTGAGCTATATGCATCCTCATAATTTAGTGGAAATACATATTTTGTTTCAATGGTGTCAGAAGGAACAGGTATATCATTTCCTTCTACACTGATGGCAAGACCAACTAAACCAATGGCCGTATCTGAATGCTTTGCAAATTGATTGACTTCATTAATATTAATCGGAAGAAATTGTCCTGCAGCGTCTAGTGGAATATCTGTTGCTGCTGTGTAATTGGTTGCCTGATAGGTCTCATCGGCAAAAGCACCAAAAGTAAAACTGATCAGAGGTCCCGCTGTATTTGGATCTTTAAATTCTATGAGCTCCTGTCCTTCCGCACTTAAATCACTAAAATTCCAATTCGTGTTGGCTCCGGTAGTCGCAAAATCAATACCCGGATTTGTTGTGATGCTAAATCTAACTGTATCACCACCGTCCGCAAAATCATTGACATCCACGGAAATTTGAGCAGCAGCTAAAAACGGAAAAAATAGAATAAGGTAAAATAGTTTCATGCTTCGTTTTTTCTTCAAAGGTACAATTAATAGTGTGTTGAAAAAAGTGAAAGAAGGATTCAAACATTTCAATATATATCACTCAATCAAGGGTTTAATGTCAAGTAAATATTAATTTTACCGACTTGAATACCATTCTCCATATCGTTAAAAATTATTCAAAGCTTTTTGTGATGTGGATCTTACTTTTTGATTTTCAGCGCATTCTTTTTTCTATTCACAATTGGGACAAGCTTGATGATGTTTCTTTTAGTGAATGGTTGCTGAC
>DAIPZI010000127.1:0-3795 GCA_036782275.1 Crocinitomicaceae bacterium | reverse complement strand
ATTGAGAATAGATTAAAAAACCAAGCAGGCATACTTTAACTTAAATCTATACAAATAAAGTTACTATTTTGTAAGTTAATTAAACACCTTTTCGTTGCTTGTCTTTTCCGCCTTTAAAGTCAGCTAAAGCTTCTTTGTTCTCTTTAGTGATCGGATCTTGTAGAGTTGGCGACTCCCAAAATGCACTTCCCTCAAGCCATTCGTAACCATGAGTTTTAATAACGATCACATAAGTTTTATCAGAGTCTTTTGCACGCTTATATGCAGCTTCTAATTCTGATGTTGAGTTTACTGTTTCTGCATTAGCCCCCAAGCTACGAGCATGATTTTCAAAATCTACAAATTGTAAATTTTTTGCTCTAGCTGATCTTAAATTACAAATATACTCTTTGCCACCTTTGGCTAATTGAAGACGATTGATGACCATGTGTCCACCGTTATCACATAAAACAATTATAAGTTTTTGATCATAAAGAACCGAGCTGTAAATATCACTATTACTGAGTAAGTAAGACCCATCTCCCAAAAACACAACTACGTCTTGATCAGGCTTTGCCATTTTAATTCCTAAAGCACCAGATATTTCATATCCCATGCAGCTAAAACCCCATTCGGTCTCAAAAGTATTAATTTGTTTAGGTTTCCACACTTGAACTACTTCACCCACCAAGCCTCCAGCAGCTGTTACAACGATATCACTAGGGTCAGCATTACGGTAAACAGCACCCACGGCATGAGCATAAGAAGGCTCTTTTTGATTAGTTGGTCCACTTTGTTTTTGAACATGCGCCTCCCACTCTGAGCGCTCTTTTACTGCTCGTTGATACCAAGCGTCAGGAGCTTTCCAATCGCCTAAAGCCTCTGATAATTGTTGTAAGCCAATTTTTGCATCACTTATGATTGGTGTCGCTAAATGTTTTACAGTGTCAAAACGAGCAGTATTTAGAGAAACTAATTGGAAATTTTCACTTTCAAAATTAGCCCAAGAACCAGTAGTAAAATCTGCTAGTTTGGTGCCAATCGCTAAGGCCAGATCAGTATCTTTGGAGAGATTATTTGCAGATCTCTCTCCTAGCCCGCCGATGCCTCCTATGTAATGGGAGTCGTCTTTTGTCATACATCCAATACCCATGGCTGTTGCTGTAACAGGGATGTTATGCTTTTTTGCAAAGTGAGAGAGTTCCTCTTCAGCTTCAGAATATAAAACGCCCCCACCAGAAATGATAATAGGTTGAACAGAATTTTTTAATTGTTCAGCTGCTTTTGTAATTTGATTAGGATCAGGGTGCACTCTTCTAATTTCATGGATCCTCTCCTCAAAGAAAGCTTCAGGATAGTCAAATGACTCTCCTTGAACATCTTGAGAAATAGCTATTGTGGCAGGACCACAATCAGCTGGATCTAACATGATTTGGATAGCCTGAGGTAGAGAATTTAATATTTGTTCAGGTCTTGTAATACGATCAAAATATCGAGATACAGGTTTAAATGCATCATTTTGATTTTCAACCGGTGAATTAAAATTTTCTACTTGTTGTAAAACAGGATCTGGGAATCTACTAGCAAATACATCGCCTGGTAATAACAATAATGGAAGTCTATTACTTAATGCTACCCCGGCTGCTGTCACCATGTTCATTGCACCTGGGCCAGAGGAAGAAGTAGCAATAAAAATTTGCTTTCTGCGCATTGCTCGTGCATAGCCCACACCTGAAAGGGCCATACTTTGTTCATGGTGTCCACGATAACCAGGAAGGTCAGATTGAAATTCTTCCATTGCCTGACCAAGACACGCAACATTTCCATGCCCGTAGATAGCAAAGGCACCCGGGAATAAAGGAGCTTTTTTCCCCTCAATAATAGTTTTTTGAGCGATTAAATATTTAAAAAGTGCGTGAGCACAAGAAAGTCTTACAGTCTTCATTATTCCTCCAAGTTAGTACCTTTAAATAAGGTATATTACACATTCAAAGGAGAAATAGAATGAAAATTCCTTTGAAATTCATGTTTTTTTTACATAGTTTGACTTCATTATGAAAATTGGAATTGTTGGACCTATACATGAAAAAGGAATGAAAATTCTTCAAAATGAAAAATTTGATATAGTTGAAGTCAATGACATAGAGTCATCAAACCTACAAAAAGAACTTCAAGATGTTGATGGGATAGTCCTACGTACAGCACATTTATCTAACGATGTTTTGAAAAATTGCCCTAATCTAAAAATTGTTTCGCGTCATGGCGTGGGGTACGACAATGTTGATATCAATTTTTTAAGTCAAAGAAAAATAGCTCTAGCAGTCACCGGTACCGCTAATGCTATTAGTGTGGCTGAACATGTTATGGCTTTTTTTTTACATCTAAGTAAAAATATTAATCTTTCAGATAGCCTAACACGTAAAGGACAATTTGAAGAAAAAAGCAGATTACCAGATTTTTATGAACTTTATCAAAAAAATGTTTTGATCTTTGGTTTTGGAAGAATAGGGCAAGCTGTTGCAAAAAGATGTCATGGATTTGAGATGAATGTTTATGTTTTTGATCCATTTGTAGAAGAAAAATTTATTAGCTCTATGGGATGTCAGCAAATTTCAAAAGATGAAGGTTTGAAAATTTCGGACTATATTAGCATGCATTTACCATTGAATGAAAAAACAAAGAACTTCATCGGCATTAATGAATTTCAAATTATGAAACCAAATTGTATTTTAGTCAACACAGCTAGAGGTGGCGTCGTTGATGAACAGAGTCTTTATGAAGCTCTAGAAAAAAAACAAATCGCTGGTGCTGGATTGGATGTTTTTGAGCAAGAACCACCTCAAAACAATCACCCTTTATTTTCATTACCAAATGCGCTGCTTACACCACATAATGCAGCATTGACTTTAGAGTGTCGAATAAGAATGGCCGTAGAGTCTTGTGAAAACATCACCTTTTTTCTCAAAAACAAAGAAGCTCTTAATAGCGCTAATATAATTAATCAAAACTTAATTTCTTAGTGCTTAATATTGGTAACCCAATATGAATGAGGACAGTTTTTTAATATATTTTCTTTGATTTCGTCATTTTTTGCAGAGGGCAACAATAATACAACACATCCTCCAAAGCCTGCCCCTGTTAGTCTGGCACCTAGTGCCCCCGCTCTTCTTGATACATTCACAACATGATTAAGCTCAGGGCTTGAAATTTCATAATCATCATCCATTGATTGATGACTCTCATTCATTACATTTCCAAATTCTAATGCATTATCTTCTTTAAGGTACTGAGTGGCTTTTTGCACTCTTTCATTTTCTGTAATGACGTGTCTTGCTCGTTTTTGAATAATACCATCTTTAATTAATTCTAAATTATCTTTTGTAGCATTTCGAAGAGAGGAAACATTCAATATCTCAGATGCTAATTCCGTTTCTTTTTTTCTCTCATTATATTTACCTTCGGAGAGTTTACGCGTACTCCCTGAATGAATTACCATAAAAGTATGATCAGAAAATATTGGAATAGTTTCAGTATTAAGATTTTGACAATCTAGGTATAAAGCTTGTCCAAATTCAGCACAAGCTGATGCCATTTGATCCATAATACCACATTGAGTACCAATATACTGGTGTTCAATGAGTTGTCCTATTTCAGCAATTTTACTAGGTTTCAAATCTAGACTTGTTAAATGACAAATTGCTCTTAAGAGGGCAATTTCGAATGCGGCTGAGGAGGATAATCCAGACCCTGCAGGAACGCTGGAGGTTACAGCTAGATCAAGACCAGTTATTTTACATCCTTCATTTTGTATGTAAT
>DAIPZI010000126.1:0-3806 GCA_036782275.1 Crocinitomicaceae bacterium | reverse complement strand
CTAACGTAGGGCTAAAGATACATCTTTATTTTTCCATTGTGAAGCCTTGCTATAACTGCATTTCCTCGATCGGACTCTTTATCGCTTGTAAATTTTTAGTGCTAACGTGTGTATAAATCTCCGTTGTTTTCACACTGGAATGTCCAAGAATAACTTGTATATATCTTAAGTCTGTTCCTTTTTCTAAGAGGTGTGTTGCATAGCTATGTCGTAAAGTGTGAGGAGTAACGTTTTTCTTGATATATGATTTGTATACGGCGCGCTTTAATACATTTCTGATACTTGTTGCCGAATAAGGACCTTGTTCAGCGCCATTAAATAGATAATCAGAAGGCTGATATTGTTTATAATAAGTCCGAAGTAGCTTCAATACATTAGAGGCCAAAGGCACCATTCGGTCTTTTTCTCCCTTTCCATTTCGAACAGAAATGAGCATTCGATCACTATCAAGATCGTTAATTTTTAAATTCAAGGCTTCTCCAACCCGAAGTCCACATGAATAAATAAGGGACAAAAGGGCTTTGTGTTTTAGGTTGCTAATATTTGATAGGATTCGTTGAATCTCGTTTTCACTTAATACCACCGGAAGCTTTCTTTTTTTTAAAGGACGCTCTATGTAATAGGTTTTCGACTCTTGCTTTAGGACTTTCTCTAAATAAAATTTGATGGCATTGATGTGCTGATTTTGGGAGCTACGCGAGTAGCCTTTTTCAACAAGCGACATTAGGTATTGATAAATAGTTGCTTCGTTGATTTGTAAGCCTTTTTTCTGAATGAAACGATTAAACTGCTCTAAACAAGAGACGTACGTGCTTATCGTATTTGGGCTATATCGTTTGTACTTCAGCTTTTGTTTGATTGATGTAAAATTCATACTACAAATGAGGCCATTTTTTTATCGTTAGTCGTCTGTTAAGCAAGTGTAAACGACTAAATAACGACAACAAATGAATAATAGTCGAATAAGGCTTGACGGACTCCTCAATTTTGTGGTGTCGAATTTAGCGGCAATCAATTATTTCAAACTTTTAAAAATTTACAATTATGAATGCATTAAGAAACAAAGTCAGTTTGATCGGAAGATTAGGAAGAGATCCAGAGACGGTAACCTTCGATTCTGGGAAATCACTCACACGATTTAGTATGGCCACACACCAGAAGTACAAGTCTAAAAATGGCGAGTGGAGCGAAGACATCCAATGGCACAATGTGAGTGCTTGGGGACCTCTAGGAAAACGAATGAAAGACACCCTAGAAAAAGGCAAAAAGATCATCGTCGAGGGTCGCTTAATTCATCAAACTTATGAGAACAAGTCCGGTGAGCGTAAAAACCGAACAGTCATAGAGGCCAATGAATTTATGCTTTTTGACCCTCTGAAACAGGTAGAGGACAATAACAACCAAACAGAGGCGTGATATGAATCTTGTTCACCTTATAGGAACAATTCAATCTGAGCCAAAACTTCATGAGCTTCCGAATGGACGGAGGCTCGTGAAGTTTACTTTGGTCACCGAGGAAAGCTACTTCGATGTTAAAGGACATAAAAAGCACAGGAAAAATTGGCACAATCTTTCTGCTTGGGGGCGTTGGGTTCAGGTACTCAACGAATGCGGCCCAATGGGAACGTCAATTGCTGTAGAGGGAAGAATTGTAAGTCAATTCTTTCACCAAAACGGCAAAAAACAAATGAAATCTGAAATCGAGATTAACGATTTGATTATTCTTTAGCACCCTCTCGGGTGCTTTTGAATTTTAAGATTTAATCTTGCTCACTGATGTATTCATTAAGCTCTTCTTTTTCAGAGCTAAAGTCAAATGCACTATTTACTTGGTAATAATCATCTGGATTATAACATCTTTTGTAGGCATATTTGGCAAATGAGAGCTTGTTTTTGCTAAAGCTAAACTCTTCCATGATTTGCTTTATTTGATCAACAGTCAGGCACTTTTTTGAAGTCGCCTGTTTGGCTACAATTATTTTTCCATCGTCAAAGCTTTCTTCATCAATGGCAGCCATAATACTTGCCATATTTTGAACGGGGTTTGTACATCCTCCTAATGATACAGGCGCCGCTGCCGCAGGCGTTTCGTTTATTGTTGTAGTTGTTACTGTAGTAGTAACGGTTTCATTGACTGCAGTATTATTTGTTTGACCGGTACTTGAATTCATTCCATTCATATTAACATTCATGTTGGTATTGGCTTCATTCATCGCACTGTTCATATCAGCATCACTCATGTTCATGTTGACATTGATATTTCCATTATTAGACTCGGTACCATTCATGTTCCCGTCATTCATGTTGATGTTCATACTCATATTCAAACTTTCATTGCCTGCCGATGTGTTGGTACCATCATTCATATTGACATTCATACTGATATTACCACCATTCATGTCTGCTCCTGAATTCATATTGGTATTCGTGTTTATATCACTAGTGCCTGTCGTGTTGTCTTGACGCACAGTAGTTGTTTCAGTTATTGTCGTTGTCGTTGTTGGTTGAACATTTTGCACAGGTGGTGGTGTGGATGCAACGGGTGTAGAAGTTTTTAGTTTTGTACTAAAAAAACGAAGTTTATATCCCTTTTTTACAGGAACAATTCGGTAAGTGACTTCATCGTTTTTATGTTCTTCATCCCACCAAATGGTTTTTGATATTGGTTCGATACTTTCGTCTTTGAAGTATATCTGAACACTGCTATTGGTTTGTTGAATTCCGGGAACAACTATTCTTGTTTCGGGAGTTTCATTTTTCTTTACTCCGTCCAATATCACATAAAAGGGCGTAGGGTTTTGAGAAAACACGACTAAGGTGTTTGATTGCGAAAAGGTAAATAATGACATCATAATAAAAGCAAATGTCATTTTCATTTTGAATTTTTTCATAAATAATTTTTAGTTAATAGGTTATAAAAATAATAATTACTTCTCCTGACTAGGCAATTATAATACCAAACTTTTCTTCAACCAATGCACAGGTATTGGGTATTCGGTTTAGTTCACTGATTTATAGATAGTTGAGGGCGCTAGGATTCAGCAATTTAGCTAAGGCCTTCAACAGATACCCTTATCTATATTGTAAAGAACAAAGGACATTCACTATTCTTTAACAATTGTCTTTGTCTGGTTATTAATTTTCAGTAGATAAATCCCAGCCTTAAAAGCCGATACGTCAATAGTCGTAGAGCTCGATGCGGTTTGCTTTTCTAAAAGCTTTTGCCCCGAAAGATTATAAACGATACAATGCAAAGAGTGGCTGGAAGAGGAAGCTATGGTAATGATGCCCTTGCTTGGGTTAGGATATACGTTGTAAGAAATGGATTCTTTCTCCATAATGGAAGCGTTGGGGTCGTATATATAAAATTCATATTCAGCCCTTTCAGGAGAAAGACGCATTGCATTATTGTTTTGAGCTCGAATGTAGTATTTTACTGCATCACCTGAGCTGTAGTATGGAAGATTTGCAGAATAAATACCATCTCCAGCAACGAGGTCTCCATTGGTTCCGTCATCATACATTGGAAAGGGCACAAATTTCGAGTTTTGCGGACTCGTTGTTACCATGAGCTCGACTTGATTGGCATTGGCTGAAACTGCAGTTACAAGGCCATTGCTTAGCTCAACATTAGCAATAGATGGAGGCAGGTTGGTAATTGCCGGAAGCCCCATGAGATAATTATTTCTCTCTTCGATGGTCGACATGATTCCAGCAAAACCCCATCCAGACCAAAACGGCTCTTCTACATTGCTATAAAAATAGGTCATTGGGAATGCTTTATTAAAATCTTGATTTGCCGGGAT
>DAIPZI010000125.1:0-3862 GCA_036782275.1 Crocinitomicaceae bacterium | reverse complement strand
ACAATTACTCGGTGAATACGCTTGGACAAGCTCAATTATCAATTCAAGGCCAATTTGGTAAGTATTACGTACTTCATGCACAACATTCGCCCACATTTAATTGGGCCGTATCAATGACAATGGGCGTCAATGGAACCATGGTGATTTCTGAACCTAACGGAGCTTATCCTGAGGCCAATTATTCGATCACAGAACACGATGTTGCCTCTCCAGATGATTATGATGGAGATGGAGTAGATGATATTACAGAGTTTAATAATATGCCTACCGATGCCCCAATCAACTTTGCAGAACCTGTTGCATTTATTGATGGAGCCACCTCCATACCAGATGCCCAAACCTTTTTGGATTTGGCAACAATAAATAATGTGGGTTGGGCCCCATTTCTTGATGGACAGCTTTACGTTAAGTTTGGAATACTAGACCGAGATACGCCTGAACCAAAGATCTACTTTATTAATAGCAATACCTATACAATTCACGCAACATTTTTCAATTCAATTGGTGCTTCTGTTGTTGGTGATGACAGTTCTGGAGAGATTGTTTTTAATCCCAATGAAATCACTTCAACCGGTATTATAGGAACCTATTCGTTCAATTTTTCTTTTGGAGACGCTTATGATTTTGAGGCGACTCAAAGAACCTATGAACTCTTGGCGGCAAACATGCCATTCCTTCAAAATAACATGAACCACTTTATTGGACAAGCAGATGAAAACAACCACCTCAACAACTACGCTGATGATTTTGTGGGGTCTAGGATCGATGTGGTTTTAGAGTCTGATGTCTTCGCTGAAATCAATTATATCCCTTTTCATGAAGCAGAAGGATATGGATTCTTTAAACACATGGAAGATCTTAACGAAACTCCAGGGAGCAGGGATATTGTACTTTATGATGCATTACCCAATTCATTGCCACGAGTTGGGGGAATAATGACTTCAGTAATACAAACGCCATTATCGCATGTAAATTTAAGAGCGATTCAAGACAACGTTCCCAATGCTTATATCTCAGATCCTTTGTCGATTGATTCAATAGTAAATCTTTTGGGAAGTTATATATATTATAAAGTTGAAAACGAGACCTTTCAGATACGAGAAGCCACTTTAGATGAAGTGAATGCTTGGTATGAAGATCTCAGACCGACAGAACCGCAAATTCCTATTCGGGATTTGAGTATCACCGAAATCAAACCCTTAGATTCGATTGAATTCGAAATGTCTGCAGCCTTTGGTGCAAAATGTTCTAACGTTGCAACCATGAGGTCTTTCGGGTTTCCTGAAAGCACCATCCCTGACGGTTTTGGGATACCTTTTTATTACTATGATGAGTTTATGCAGTTCAATAATTTTTACCAGGAGGCTCAAGTAATGATCGACAACCCAACATTCCAGAATGACATCAACTTTCGAATTGAGCGTCTAAAAGATTTTAGAAGAGACATTAAAGATGCGCCTATGCCTCAATGGATTATGGATGACTTACAAGCCATGCATGATGATTTCCCAGTGGGAACGGCAGTAAGGTGTAGATCAAGTACGAATAATGAAGATTTACCTGGATTTAGTGGTGCTGGTTTATATACATCAAAAACCCAACACTTAGATGAAGGACATATTTCCAAATCCATAAAGCAAGTCTATGCAAGTATGTGGAATTTTCGAGCATATGAAGAAAGAGATTTTTACCGCGTTGACCATTTTATGGCAGCTATGGGCGTACTTTGTCATCCGAATTTTCAAGATGAAAAATCAAATGGCGTTGGAATTAGTATTGATCCCATTTACGATACCGAAGGCACCTTTTATTTAAATACTCAAGTGGGAGAATCTCTAATAACAAATCCTGATCCGAATTCTGTACCTGAAGAAATATTATTGTACGAAGATCCAACACAAGCAGGTGGTTACCTAGTCTTGAGACTTTCCAATTTAGTAAATCCAGGAGAACTCGTTATGGATCAAATCTATCTTGATCAAATGAGAGATTATCTTTCCGTGATTCATGATGAGTTTGAAATACTTTATGATGTGGTTGGAGCCGAAGGTTTCGGTATGGATATCGAATATAAGGTTACTGCTCAAGACCAATTAGCGATTAAACAAGCAAGACCATGGGTTTCGTTTTGGGCAGATATCAATGCCGATAGAGATTTGGGCGTTACAGCTGTTGTAGACCCCATATCGTCTTCGGCTCTTGGAAACAACGAGTTGGTTACGATAAATGTTGCGAATCAGGGATTAAACGACATGAGCGATTTTGATATTGAGCTGGTTATTGACGGTCAGTCCATAGAGACGATAGCGGTCACTCAAACGATACAACCTTTTAATGATGCTGACTTTCAGTTTTCAGCACCACAAGACTTTTCAACTATTGGAGACTATAATATCATGGCTATTGTGAGTCATGATGATGATGAATATGGCAACAATGACACCCTAAATGTGGTCCTTAGCAAAGTTCATGCTTTGGATGGAGAGATTTCTATTGGAGAACTAGAGGTGGTTTGTAATGATGAGGTTGAGCTGACTGCAATCATCGAAAACCAAGGTGAAACTACAATAACAGATGTGGCCATTGAAGTCGTGGTGAACGGTTTAGTTGTTGAGGTTCTTAATTCTACTGTTGAAGCGCCTTTTGAAGAACAAGACAAGGTAGAAATAACCATTAGCAACAACTTACAACAAAGCAATAATAACATCACCTTGAATCTGATAAGTATAAACAATCAATCAGACGAGAATTTAACAAACAACTCGGCAGCTACCACTACTTCACTAGATTCAGATTATGACTTTATCACACTCATTATCAATCCAGACGATTATCCGAATGAAACGTCTTGGGAAATCTATAATGAAACTACGGATAAGCTAGTGTCATTTGGTTCATTACCCAATGGAAATCAATATACTGAAAACATATGTGTGGATTATGGATCATGCTTTTCATTGTATTTTTATGACTCCTATGGAGATGGAATCTGTTGTGCTTACGGAATTGGAGATTTTCAAGTATTGAATTCCTCAGGTTCGCAACTTGTAGTAAACAATGGACAATTTGATTCTGAGGTGATCGAAGTATTTTGTCCAGATGGTACAGGTTGTGACATTTCAGCTACAGTAAACATATCTCATTCATCTTCAGTAGTTGCTAACGATGGAATAATCACAATAAATACGAGTTCGGGACTGAGTCCTTTTCAATACAGTATTGACGGTGGTCAAACATTTTTAGCATCAAATACATTCAGCGACTTAGCTCCAGGAGTTTATAATATTTTCGTTCAAGGCGCTACCGGATCTTGTACTTATCAAGAAACCGTAACTGTTGAAGCTTGCGAATTGACTACGGCTGATATAATCTGGACCGACGTCCCCTCCGTTGTATCAACAAGTGGTTCGATTGAAATCACACCTACCTCGGGGCAAGGTCCTTATATGTACAGCATCGATGGCGGACAAAACTTTGAAACATCAAATATTTTCACAGATCTACCTGTAGGTACGTATAATGTCGTTGTGATGGATGAATCAAATATATGTGTATACGAAGAAGAGGTTCCTATCGTTGTTGAAGGACTTGGTTTAAATAATGATGTATTAGCACCTGGCATCATGATATATCCAAACCCAACTAAAAATGATTTTAGTATAGAAATTGAATCTGTATCTGCGCTATCAGAGGCCATGATCATCGAAGTTTATGATAATTTGGGTCGAACAATACAAGCTGGATCTATTACAAAGGATAGTAATGGTAAAACGACAATGTCTTTAAACGGTTATGTTTCTGGAACTTATTTTATAAAGTGTTTTAACAATTCCTTTGAAAAACATTTTAAAGTGGTGAAGAT
>DAIPZI010000124.1:0-3933 GCA_036782275.1 Crocinitomicaceae bacterium | reverse complement strand
ATTAAATCGTTTTAGAGGAGTCTGTTAATAGATGGTTCAAATCTGACAACTCTTTTGTTGTGAGATGCCTCCATTTCCCTCTATTTGTATCAAGCGGAATATTCATTATTCGTGTTCTTTTGAGCCGTAGAACCTCATAACCCAGATACTCACACATTCTTCTGATTTGACGGTTTAAGCCTTGGGTCAAAACAATTCTAAATGTATTCTTTGAAATTTGTTTTACCTCACATTTTCTGGTTACAGTATCAAGAATTGGAACACCATTTCCCATACGTTTTAAAAAATCAGCTGTAACCGGTTTATTTACAGAAACAATGTATTCTTTTTCGTGATTATTCCTGGCTCTTAATATTTTATTTACAATATCACCGTCATTTGTCAAAAGAATCAACCCTTCACTAGGTTTGTCAAGTCGCCCTATTGGAAATATTCTCGAAGGGAAATTGATATAGTCTATAATGTTATCCTTTTCGACACGGGTATCTGTTGTGCAAACAATACCAACGGGCTTATTAAATGCGATGTAAACCTGTTCTGACTGCTTATTTCTTACCTCTACCCCATCAACCGTCACAACATCATTGACTTGCACTTTTGTTCCCATTTCTGGAACAAGGCCATTTATTTTGACCGCTCCTTTGTCAATCAGCTTATCAGCTTCTCGTCTAGAACAGAAACCTGCTTCACTTAAAAACTTATTGATTCTAACTTCTTTTGATTCGGGCATATTCATGTTTAGAATTAAAGCTTTATGCTTTACTTTCTTTAATAAAAGGTAAAATTACGGTATTTTGCTTTTCAAATGAACAAAGTAGAAAAACAAGACATTAAAAACCGAATCCTTGAAGAGCTAAAAAAAACAGAGGAAGCCATCTTGGATTACAAAGAGTCTACAAAACCTATTTCTCCAGAAAATGCGATTGGTCGTGTTTCTAGAATGGATGCTATAAATAATAAAAGTGTTGTTGAAGCGGCCCTTCGAAAAGCCGAAGAAAAATTAAATAAGCTAAAGCTGGTACTAAATAAAGTAGACGATGCTGATTTTGGCATCTGTATTCGTTGTGGAGAACCCATACCCATTGGAAGAGTTTTATTAATGCCACAAAGCAGAAATTGTGTGCGCTGTGCTCAATAAAAGCCGTTTCTAGTCACGATATCTATGATACATAAATCAGCTGATCAAGAGCAACTTTAATACGTGTGTTTCCTATGATCAATGTGGTTTGACTTCCTTTAATTTCGTCTACTGTGGCCTGTTGTTTTGTGGATATTATTTTAACCTTTGAGCCAACAATAATTTTGTCTTGACGATAAGACATTACCTGCTTTTTACTTAATTTTCTTTTGGGTTTCTTGGCTTTTTTCTTGGCTTCAGTTTTGGTTTTCTGCTCTTTTAAATAAGCAATAATCTTTTCAGAAATTTCCTCGTTAATTTTTTTGCCCTTACCCGTTTTGTACTGTGAAATAAATTCTAACATTTTTTTTCCTGCTAAAAGCTGGGTGTCGTGCACCTGATTTGACTGATTTAATTTGTCATATTTAGACTGTAATTTCTCTTTATAAGTTTCTATATGTTCCGCTTTATCTCGGTACTCCCCCGCTTCTTTTTTATGTTCCTTGATCTGTTTTTCTAAAAGGTTTGTTTTGCCCTGAAGATCGCTTAACAGCTCATTAAAACGCAGCTTTTCTTTGTTTAGTTTTTTCTTCGCTTTCTCAATTAGCGATTCTGGAACTCCGTTTATTTTTGCCACCTCAAAAGTAAAAGAGCTTCCAGGCGAACCCATTTCAAACCTAAAAAGAGGTTGTAAATTTATAGGGTTAAAAAGCATACAACCGTTAATAGCTTGAGGGAGCTGAACCGCTCTGGACTTGATGTTGCTGTAATGCGTTGTCAGTATCGCAAAGACTTTCTTTCGATAAAGTGATTCAAAAAAAGCTTCTGCCAAAGCTCCCCCAAGGTCAGGGTCAGAACCTGTCCCAAATTCATCCAATAATAGAAGTGTTTCGGGATTGGAAAGCGATATAAACTTTTTCATTCTTGTAAGTCGATAAGAATAGGTGCTCAATTCGTTTTCTATAGACTGATTGTCTCCTATCTCTGAATAAATTTGATTGAACAAGCAAAATCTGTTGTTTTCTTTTGCTGAGATAAACATTCCAGACTGAACCATCAGCTGAAATAGCCCTAAGGTTTTTAGTGTTATGCTCTTGCCTCCCGCATTCGGTCCAGAGATGACCAGCATTCTACGAGATTCATCCATTTGAATGTTTTGTCCAAACGTTGGTTTACTTTCACTTCGGTTTTTTTTATTTAGTAAAGGGTGCTTAGCATCCAAAACATCCACTATTTTGCGTTTCGTAATATTTGGTTTCACAGCCTTCATCTCCCTTGCCAGCTTATATTTTGAAGAAATAAAGTCCAGTTCGTGTAGGCTCTTATTGTATGCCTCTATAAGCCAAGAATGCGACGCTAACGTGCGGGTTAATTCACGAAGTATGCGGTGCATTTCTTTTTCTTCGTCAATGTGAAGATGATCAAGTTCTGTATTTAACTCAATGTTTATTCGCGGTTCTACATGGGCAACGTTCCCCGTTTTACTGCTTCCCAAAACAAGACCTGAAAATTGCTTTTTGTAAGACGATTTCACAGAAAGAACTCGGCGGTTATTGATTACCGTTTCTTTTGTTTCTGCAAGCAAGTTGGTTTTGGATAATTTTCGCAACTCTTTCTCAAAGTTCTTTTGTATTTGTCGATGGGTACTCCGAATGGAAGCACGAATGTCTTTGAGTTGAGAAGAGGCAGTGTCTTTTATTTTACCCGATGCATCTATTACTTTTTCAATCGGTTCAATGATGTCCATAGTATACTGGGTGTCTTCAAACACACTTTGCATTGCCCCATAATCTCCTATTGATTTTTCAAAAAAAACAAGAATGGAATTGTTTAGATAGGATGCTTGATGAATATTTAAAATTCCACTCAAAGGAATGACCGCATTTTTAATCTTTAAAAACCTAAGCTCGTTCTCAAGATCTTCAAAGTCTAAGGCAGGAAACCCTCGCTCTGTTTCTCTTATTTCCCAAAACTCTTGAAGCTCCTGAATGGATTTTTGCAATTTGTTGTAGCTACTTATTGGAACAAGGTCAAGCACGCGCTTTTTGGTTTTTTCTGAAAGGGCATGCTGCGCGCACCAATCCAAAATTTTATCAAATTCCAAATCCAAAATTGTTTGACGATCAGTAACTGCTTTCATTTTTATGTTCTATTGCAACTCCATCGTAAAACACGTTTTAAAAAACTTTGTTTTAACGTTCCTACGATTATTGTTGTATTTTTCATTTCATAATGCCTCCGTTCCATTGTACAAAAGTCCTCACAAGATAGCTTAAATCAAACATTTAATGAGCCCCAACAATAAGTAGCTTCAACCCTTTTTTTTCAGAAAGCCGGGCTTGTACCAAATCATAGGGCCTGCTTGTTCCAATTCGTTAGTAAAGGTTTCAAAGTAGGAATTTCTTATCTATAGAAACGTTTTCTATGTTGTAATTATTCGACATAAAAAGTCTGCCTAGCTGAATGGAGTACAGTGTATGATTGTACAAATCTCATGGTACATTTTCTCCATAATTTAGAGAGGTCCTTTGTAAGCATTGATGAGTTGTGAGAAAATAAAGACCTTATAAAAATCATTGATGTTGCCGGACGAAAAACCAATGCTCAAACCAACACCCTTTTATATTATATTTATAAAGATGGAACGGCTAAAAAAGTGTATCAAATAGAGTAGCCCAAAAAAAACTTTCTTATGAACAGCAATAATCGTCTTTTTCACAAAACACCTTTAATCACGTCCAAATCTATGCAGCGGCTTTTTTATAAAATGGAATGCGATCAGCCTTCTTATTCTTTCAAGATACGAGGGATGGAAA
>DAIPZI010000123.1:0-3939 GCA_036782275.1 Crocinitomicaceae bacterium | reverse complement strand
TTTTGGTGTGTTGAGGCGATCTTCGAGGCGGTTCCGGGTGTTGTAAGCGCAACATCGGGATACTGTGGTGGTGAAACAAAGAATCCGACTTATCGAGAAATTTGTACAGGTTTAACGGGTCATGCAGAGGCAGTTGAAGTAACTTTTAACAGTAAAAACGTTTCTTATGAAACCTTGTTAGAGGTATTCTTTTACTCTCACGATCCCGAAACATTAAATCGACAAGGTCCAGACGTTGGAACACAATACAGGTCTGCGATTTTTTTCGTTGACCAACAACAAAAAAATAAAGCTGAGGCATACATACGTCAGCTTTTAAATGAAAATGAATTTAAACGAATAACGACGAGTGTAGAAGAAATGGACGTTTTTTACAAAGCCGAAATTTACCACCAGGACTTTGAAAAAAACAATCCTACACACCCATACGTTATTTCAGTAGGTAAGGAGCGAAAGATTAAATTTTTAAAAAAATATAAAAACAGAAACTAAAACACATGTCAAAATTTTCTTATTTCTTATCTGTTTCAATTGTACTTCTTATTTTAAGTCAGTTCTTTATGGCGTATCAATCGTCAAAAATAGAAACACCAAAGTATACATTAATAAAGTCATATGATGGTTTTGAGCTGAGGCAGTACGGCTCAATGATTTTGGCTCAAACGGTAATGACAAGCAGTTCATATGAAACTTCTTCGAGTACCGGTTTCAGAACTGTTGCCAATTACATCTTTGGAGGGAATGATGAAAACAAAAAAATAGCCATGACCTCTCCGGTTATAATGGATATGGGAGATGAAACAAAAATGTCTTTTGTAATGCCAAAAGAGCATTCCATGTCAAGTTTGCCCGAACCAAATTCTGATCGAGTAGAAATTCTACCTGTATCTCCTAAGAAATATGCTGTACTAACCTTTCCGGGGTACGCGAACAATAAGAAACTCAAAAAATATTCAGAACGACTTCTCAAAAGAGTTAAGGCTGAAGGCCTAGAAACGACTGGAAACATTCAGTTTATGGGATACAATGCCCCTTGGCAGGTCATCGGAAGAAAAAATGAGGTAGCGATTGAGGTAAAATAAATATGGACCGTCTATCTTTCAAATGCATTATATGCATTTTGAAACTCTGAATCAAAATCATTGTATACCGAAAAGAATCCGTTCTCTTGCCATATCTGTCGGGCTATTTCTGCTTTGAGTTGTATCTTCAGTCTTTTTTCACAATATTTCACATCCTCTTTACTGTATGCTCTTATCTTTAGCTCCGATTCGGCATAATCAACCATTTCTTGAATTAGGGAGTTATCAACTTGAAAGGTCTCTTTATATTGAGTCGGAGAAGACCAGGGATTTTTTGAGAAGTATCTATTTCTTTTTACATAATCAAATGCGAATTGATTGATTGCGCCTCCCCAAAGCAACGACGAATAATACAGCCCCGTCCCAGAAGTATCCAATGGCACAAATATGTCTGGGCTTATGCCCCCGCCCCCATAAACATCTCGACCACCCTTGGTTTTGTATTTTAAAGAATCATTAAACAAAGATGAGTCAACTTCAAACATAGAGGCTTCGGTTCTTGTCGGGTCTTTATAATAATCCTCATAATTGTCAGTGTAAGGACGCTGGATACACCTGCCTGAAGGAGTGTAGTAACGAGCAACGGTTATTCTAACAGAACTCCCATCTCTTAGTTTTTGATCTTCCTGCACCAGCCCTTTACCAAAAGACCTTCGCCCGACAATAACGCCGCGGTCATTATCCTGAATAGCTCCTGCGACAATTTCACTCGCAGACGCCGAACTTGAATTGATTAAAACAACCAATTCCACATTTTTCAGAATTCCATCTCTTGTTGAAGAATATCGTTTTGTACCAATTTTACTTCCTTTTGTTGTTACTATTGACAATCCACTTTTAAGGAATTCGTCAGTAATCTGGGTGGCTCCATCAAGGACACCACCACCATTATTTCGTAAATCCAGAACCAGCCTATTCATTCCTTTATTTCGCAAACTGGAAGCAGCTAGTCGAAATTCATAGGCTGTTGGAATCGAAAATTGATCAATTTTTATGTAACCCGTTTCTTCGTCAACCATGTAGGCGGTGTTTACTGACTTAATTGGGATTCTCCCACGAATTATCTTTTTGGCAAGCAATTCACCATATCTGTTAACGACAACATCAACTGCGGTTCCGCTTTGCCCTTTTAGTAATGACATAATGATGTCATTTGACATATTCACCCCGGCCGCATTTTTGCCGTTGATTTTGACGATTTGATCACCATCTTTTAACCCTGCTTTTTCAGACGGTGAATTTGACATCACGTGGGTTACTGATATGGTATCTCGTAATTTGAAAAATCGGACTCCGATTCCGCTGAAATTTCCTTCAATAGATTCAGACATTCGCTTCATGTCACTTGCAGAAATATAGTTGCTATGAGGGTCAAGCTTGTGTAACATCTCCGAAATGGTTTCTTCAAAGACTTTTTCTTTGTTGATTGGATCGACATATTTGCTATCTAGAAGATTCAGCACATCTTCTAGCTTTTGGATGCCGGCGCTTTTTTTCTGAGAATCAAAGAAATCACCCATAACCGCATAGCAGATCATAAAACCGGCACAAACCGAAAGAGAAATAACCAATGGGAGAACAATAGAAAAACGAGAGTTATTCATCGATTTGAGATATATGTACCATTTCTACTCCTGCGTTCCCAAGAAAATCAATACCTGACGGGTCTTTATATGCTTCCTTATAGACAACCCTTTTGATTCCTGATTGTAAAACCAATTTACTACAATCTCTACAAGGCGAATGTGTAAGGTAGAGGGTTGCACCCTTGCAGTTATTTGTGGATTTAGCAACTTTTAAAATGGCATTGGCTTCAGCGTGTAAGACATACCAATGCGTGAGTCCCTCGTCATTTTCGCAACAATTGTCGAATCCAGCAGGAGTACCATTAAAACCATCTGAGATAATAATTTCATCCTTTACAATAATTGCCCCGACTTGCTTTCGATTACACTGTGATAATTTTGCCCAACTCTCTGCTAAACGCAGATAAGCTTTGTCATATTTGTTCTGTTTGGAGAGTTGTTGATCCATTTCTTTGCAAAAGTAATCAATTCTTAGGCCAAATAATTAACCTATTTAATGAAATATTCTATTCATCTCTTGAATAATACCATAAAATATTTATAAATTTGTCGCCCGCTGTATAAACGAATGCAGTGAAGTGAATATAAGCGAGAGTAGCTCAGTTGGTAGAGCACAACCTTGCCAAGGTTGGGGTCGCGGGTTCGAATCCCGTCTCCCGCTCTTTATCTACCTGTTCTTTATAGAACAAATGCTCGAGTGGTGGAATTGGTAGACACGCCGGACTTAAAATCCTGTGCTCTTTGGGGCGTGCGGGTTCAAGTCCCGCCTCGAGTACAAAAGCCTTGTAACATAGAGTTGCAGGGCTTTTTTTGTGTCTTGTTGTTGAAAGCTACAACTTACGCCTTAAAGTTACTTGTCCTGTTAATTTAGTATCCTCATTATTAAAACGACATTGAAGAGTGTAGTTATAGATGCCATTCTCTGCTGTTGTTCCATCTTTTGTCTTTTCATCCCACATAAAATCCGGATTGTCAGTTCTAAAGATTTCAGCCCCCAACTTATCTTGTAGCGTAAACGAAAAATTTTCAGGTTTACAAGTGAATTGTGCTTGAAGTTGATATTTGTCGGATGGTTCTGTGATTCTCGCTTTACAAGTTTCTTGAGAATACGCTATTGTAGAAAAAAGAAGTCCGAAAATAAAAAAAGAAGTTTTCATATAAATGGTTTCCCTTTAAACGACTATTTCAAACTTATTATTGTCTGCACATTAAAATTTAAGAAATGATTTGGTTCGACAATACAATCATTAACTGTACTTTAGAAAGAGCCA
>DAIPZI010000122.1:0-3975 GCA_036782275.1 Crocinitomicaceae bacterium | reverse complement strand
AACATTGAAGAACAAACTCAAATGAGCTCCTTTGACGTTTCCATTGAAAAAATCAAAGCTTTACCTGTTTTTCTTGGTGAAAAAGACATTATTAAAACCATCCAGCTTTTCCCTGGAGTACAATCGGGAAGTGAAGGTTCTAGTGGTATTTATGTTAGAGGGGGAGGTCAGGACCAAAACTTGATGCTTTTGGACGGCGTACCTATTTATAACGCAACACACCTTTTTGGATTTTTCTCCATTTTTAATGCCGATGCCATAAATAAAGTAACTATGATTAAGGGGGGGTTCCCTGCCCGTTATGGTGGGAGATTGTCTTCCGTATTAGACATTAGAATGAAAGAAGGGAACATGAAAAAATTTCATGGCGAAGGGAGCATTGGTATAATATCCTCGAAGCTCTCTTTAGAGGGACCCATTATAAAAGATAAAACATCTTTTATTGTTTCTGGTCGCCGCACCTATGTCGATTTACTTGCCCGACCCTTTATCAATATGAGCAATCGAGGAGAGGGAAAAGATCCTGGCTCATCAAGCACACAAACAGGGGGTTATTATTTTTGGGATTTAAATGCAAAAATCAATCATAAATTTTCTGAAACTAGCCGGCTTTATTTAAGTGGATACTTTGGAAGAGATCGTTTTTATAATGATAGAACCAATGAATTTACTACTGATGTGGATAATTCAACTACTGTTGAAAACTCAAGTAACGGTCTTCGCTGGGGAAATGCAATTGCCGCAATTCGATGGAACAAAATCATTACCCCTAAATTATTCATGAATGTGACAGGAACATTTAGTCAGTATCAATTTCGTGTAGGGGGTGAAAACGAATCTACTACGACATACCCGAGCGCACCAAGTACAAGTCAAAACTTAATATTTAATTACGATTCAGGAATTCAAGATTGGGGGGGGAAGATTGACTTTGATTTCAGGCCTAATCCCAATCACACGATTAAATTCGGACTCGGTGATACCTATCACACCTTCACGCCAGGCGTAAATCAAATTCAGTTATCCAATTCTATATCAAATGGAATCGATACCACATTTGGTTCTGTTCAACAATATGGTCACGAGCATTGGGTTTATTTTGAAGACGACTGGGAAGTTTCAAACAGGCTGAAATTTAATGTAGGAATTCATTTCTCGGGTTTCAAAGCCAGTCAAGAATGGTACCCAAGTATTCAACCTCGGTTTTCAGCCAGATATATGCTGACAGAGAATTCATCAATTAAGGCTTCCTATTCAAGTATGACTCAGTTCCTACATTTGCTTACGAATCCCACTATTGGATTACCTACGGATTTGTGGGTCCCTGTAACAGATCGTGTTGCTCCTGAATACTCTAATCAATTTGCTCTCGGGTACGCTCAGACTCTTGAAAAAGGGATTCAATTTTCGGTTGAAGCCTACTATAAAGACATGCGAAACCTAATTGCCTACAAAGAAGGGGTTAGCTTTTTTGGGTCTGATGAAGACTGGCAAAATAAAATTACTGTTGGTAACGGAAACAGCTACGGTTTAGAGCTTTTGGTTGAGAAAAAAATGGGGAAAACGTCGGGATGGATTGGATACACCTTAAGTTGGTCTAACCGTCAATTTGATTCTCTTAATTTTGGAAATCCATACCCATATATTTACGATAGAAGACACGATATCGGATTGGCCATTACACACAAGTTCAATGAAAAAGTTGATATTGGTTTGGTTTGGGTGTTTGGGTCTGGTTATGCCACCACGTTGGCACAACAAACCTATCTCGGAGTCAATAGCTTAAGTATCGGGCCAAACACACCTTATGAGCCTATAGAACACATTGAAGCTAGAAATGACTACCGTATGCCAGCTTATCACAGGCTTGACATAGGGGTTAACCTTCACAAGAAAAAGGAAAAATGGGAAAGCACCTGGAGCTTTGGCTTATACAATGCTTACTCTCGTCAAAATGCTTTTTACCTGTTTTTTGAAGAAGGGGACAATGGCACCCGTACGTTAAATCAGCTCAGCTTATTTCCGATTCTTCCAAGTGTTTCTTATAGCTTTAAATTTTAAAACATGAAAAATTTACTTCCCGCATTTTTAATCCTCAGCGCACTTACGTTAAGCAATTGCACCAAAGAAATAGAATTCGATGAACAAGATATTGCCCCAAGAATTGTCGTAAATAGTTTGTTTACCAATGATTCTATTTGGTCTGCACATATAAGCCGTAGTGTTGGCGTTTTAGAGACAACTTCGTATACAACAATAGACAACGCTAGTGTCAATATTTTTGATGATAATGCCAATCTGGTTACTACGCTAACACATCAAGGAGATGGATTATACACTTCACCAACAGGGGTTAGCCCTCAACCAAACCAAAGCTACACCATAGAGGCAAGTGCTAGTGGATATGAAAGTGTCAATGCCACAAATTCCATTCCATCAGCAGTACCCATATATCAGCTCGATACGGTTACAAGTACCAATAGCGATGGCGAAACCATTCTCGAGGCTACAATTACTTTCCAGGACCCTCCAAACATTTCGAATTACTACATGTTGGAGGTTTACGTTACCGGTACGTGGATCAATGAGTGGGAACAGGATACGATAGAAATTAGAGAGCCTTTACAAATTTCCTGTGACGACATAAACGTAGAAACAGTGAATCGTTTCAATTTCGGAGGTTTTGAAAACACTTATTTATACCTCATGCTCAAGGATCAAAACTTTGATGGGGAAAACTACTCTCTAACTTTTAGTGTAATTAATTATGCCGAGCTTAAGGATTTGGATCTTTTTGGTGAGATACGATTGGTCAACACAAGTGAGGAGTATTTCAATTACCTCAAGTCATTCAATATGTATCAGCAAACGATTAACAACCCCTTTGCCACACCTGTTCAGGTATATTCAAATATAAATAACGGAATGGGAATATTTGCTGGTGGTACATTAACATCTTGGACCGTTCAATTTTAAAAAAAGAAAGAACTCCTATGATTAAAAAAATCAGCCTTGGATTACTGATGTTGTGTTTTGCGATGCAGCTCAATTCTTGTAAAAAAGGGTACGTGGATCGTTTTGGGCCTTTCTATGTGCTAAATGACACCACTGTAGTTGTCAATGGCGATATGGGAAGTAGTGTCGACAATCAATTCGAAAGGCTAATCGGTAAATATCCAAATATCAAACTTCTAATCATGGAGGAATGTCCGGGTTCAAGGAATGATGAGGAATTATTTAAGGCAGCTGCTATGGTCAAAGAAAATTTAATCAATACACATTTGCCCCCTCATGCAGTTATTGAATCTGGAGCTGTTGATCTATTCTTAGCGGGAACAATCCGCACTATGGAAGAAGGTGCAAAGATCGGAGTTCATGCCTGGAGCGACGGGTCTGCATCCGCCACAGGATTTCCAGTAGGCCATGAGGAGCACCAAATCTACATTGACTATTACATTAGTGTAGGATATTCTCAAGAAGATGCAGAAGCCCTATATTACTTTATCATCAATGCCGCCTCGCCCGATGACATTCATTACCTGACAGAAGAAGAGATTTTTGAGCATGCTATTTTGACGCCGTAAAAAATGAACGTCTATTGCTCTTAATTGTACGCAATAAAAAAGCGTATGAAAAACCAAAATCTAAAAATTGAAAAACCATGTCGTGAAGACTGGAATAAAATGACCCCTAATCAATTGGGAAGGCACTGTCAACTCTGCGAAAAAACTGTCGTGGATTTTACCAAAATGTCTTCAGAAGAAATTAAAGAGTATCTCTCAAACAGGGGAAACGAAAGAATTTGTGGGCGTATACTTAAAGAACCGATAAAACGAATCCCATCTAAAAAAGAACAATGGTTCAACAATCAACGGTTGAGAATTAATCAGAAGATTGGTTTTATCCCAATGCAGACCTCACTGCTTTCAATACTCAGTATTCTCATGGTTCTTTTTGGGTGTAATCAAACCACAG
>DAIPZI010000121.1:0-4033 GCA_036782275.1 Crocinitomicaceae bacterium | reverse complement strand
CAGGGACACATGGATTTTCAGTCCATTGCTCTACCAACTGAGCTAAGGTACCATCCTTAAGCGAGGGCAAAAATAGGAATATTTTGTTTTAGAAAGAAAATAATCAGTAAAAATATGAGCATCCTAGTATCTTTGTACCATGAAAACGAGTCAAAATCCTTATTTGGTAGTTGATGCGGGAAATACAAATATTAAAATTTGTGAAGTAATTAATGATGAAATTTCGGCAATTGAGATTTTTAATGAGCTAGAAGAAGTCTTAATGCGAGTCAGAAATCAACATGTAATTCTTATTTCAGTTGTAAACCCCCTCGTAAAAGAAAAACTTCAGAATACTTGTAAAACGCTGTTTGAAATTAAATACAATGTCAAAATGCCATTTTCATCAGCTTATGAGAGCATGAATACAGTTGGTGTTGATCGATTGTGTAATGTCTCTGGGATGTTAAAGTATGCTAAAAATAAGAGTGCTTTAAGTATTGATATCGGGACCTGCATCAAGTTTGATTTTTTAACCGCAGACGCAGTGTATAAGGGTGGCTCGATCTCTCCTGGTGTTCAATTGAGATACAAGGCATTGAATGACTACACGAATAACTTGCCCTTACTCAAACAAATAAATCACACTCCATTAATAGGGAATGACACCAATAATTCAATCGCCTCGGGCGTTTTGAATGGAATGAATTCTGAAATTACAGGAATGATTTCTCGATATGAGGCAGAATATGGTCCTTTAAACATTTATCTGACCGGAGGGGACGCTTTACATTTTGATATCGCTCAAAAAAATAACATCTTTGCAGTCAAAAATTTGACTATCCTCGGAGCAGTTGAAATATATAAAATAAATGCGCTATAGTTTAGTACTCTTTTTTTCTTCCATCTTTCTTATAGCTAATGGTCAGCTATCAAGCTCACACCCTTTATCTTCATATGGTATTGGTGAATATAATACGGGTTCAAATGCCATCTCAACTTCGCTAGGTTTTGTGAATGCTTCAATGATTGATTCTGGTTTTGTGAATTATTACAATCCCTCATCCTATTCACGTTTAAGTAAAGGCAACACTTTGCTGTCCTTAGGAATTGACTCAAGGTTTTCAATGTACTCTCAAGGTGGTGTTTCAGAAAACAAAATAGGATCGATGGTTGATCATTTTTCTCTCGGCTTGAAAATGAATAAAAGAATGGGAATGTCATTCGGGCTCAAGCCTTATTCTAAAGTGAGGTATGAATTTAGTGAAAACATTTATACAGGTGTCGATTCTTTGAGATACACATATACGGGCTTGGGTAGTCTTCAAGATATGTATCTAGGATTTGCAATTTCTCCTATCCAATCTGCCAACACTCACTTATCCCTTGGCTTTAACACCTCCTATCTTTTTGGCTATGTATCTAATGATCGAAAAAGTGAGTTGATCAATGGAAGCACAGATCAAGGCGGTATATCCAAAGATATTACAAGATTATCCGCATTTCATTATGAGCTGGGAGCACATCTTCAGCAAAACATAGGTTCAATGCATAAAGTATTAATAGGATTTATATATGAGCCTTCCCAACGTTTTAATGGGACGCTTGATAATGAACTCTACACGGCTTCAAATATAAATTCACCGGAGGTTTATGATACAATTTCATACTCTCGAATAAATGGGTTTGTAGAGGTTTTAAATGTTTATGAACTCGGAATAAAGTACCAAATATTTTTAAAGGAAACAAAACGAAAATCCAACACAAGACGACCGAGTTTAACCCTCTTTGCTTCATATAAAAAATGGAACGGAATACAGTCTGATTTTGAAGCAACATCTAATTGGGAAGTAGGTGAAGCAGACAAATGGTCTATTGGGATGAGCTATTCACCGGAAACAAAGCTATTTGAAAATGTGGCAACTCTCAAAGGATTTGAAAAACTAAATTACAGAATTGGTGTTTACCAAATGAATCTGCCTTCGTTCACGTCAAATTCTTCCAATTATGTTGATCGTGGCACGACATTTGGATTTGGCATACCAATACTAGCTCAGATGTCATTGTCGTCACTGAATTTTGCTTTTGTATTGGGGCAAAGAGGTAATGGAAATGAAGATAGTTTAAAAGAAAACTATTTGGGTTTTAATTTTGGAATGGTGTTTTCACCTTCTGCTTTTGAAAAATGGTTTAGAAAAAGAAAGTTGGATTAGAAAAAAGAATATTATGAAAAGTTTTGGGATATTATTTGGGATGATTTTTATGACCACTTCGTTTTTTGGTCAGGAAACGGATGAAAATAGAGAATGCAAACGAATGCTTCTTTTTGTTAGCCAAGAGCTAAAAATGCAAAATTATGCAATGGCATCAATGTATTATCTCAAAGGGGAAGCAATATGCGGTGAGGAATATGGAGCCAAAGAATACGATAATATGTCGAAAACACTACGGAATGCGATAATAACCGAAAAGGACAATGTAAGAAAAAAGCTCTATACCGATACCCTGCTTGGTGTATACGATAGAATGGATGCGAAGGGATATTACAATGAATCCGAATCATCAAAACGTGCAACCTATATTATGATGTCGTCAAAACCTGATTACAAAAAGGCTGATGAAATTTATCTTCGGGCTTTTAAGAACAATAATAAGTATAATGATGCAGAGCTGACTTATTATTATTATAATCTTTACACCTTGTTTTCAATTACAACTGGAGATGATCAAGCAGCTTTTAAAAAGCGTCTAATTTCAGATTATTTTCGATTATCTAAGAAGATTGAAAGTGAAAATTTTGCATCAACCACTCAGCAAAGTCTCACGGGTTATTTTAATAGTTTGGTGAGATCTTGTGATGATATTTTACCTGAATTAAACGGTTTTATGTCTTCTTTACCTAAGGACAAAGAAGCTAAAAAGAAAGCGGTAAATAATTTCTTAAACCTGTTAAAAGAAAAAGGTTGTACTGGGAGTAATGAATACGAAATGCTTATCGATACGATAATTTCTATTGATAATACAATCGATGCGGTTTTGGCAAAAGCTCAGCTTTTACAAGTTAAAAAAAGATTTAAAGAATCCATTTCTGTATATCGAACAGCTATCGAAATGACTGATGCAGATTCGGTGAAGAATGAAATTATGATTGAGGTTTTAAATATTCAATATGCCAACTTAAATGCATACAGAACTGCATATAATACCGCATTAACCATAAAAGGATCCAATCGATCAAAGGCGCTTTTAGTCGCAGCAAACTGTGTAGCAAAAACGGCAAATTCGTGTGGATCAAGTACATTTGAACGAAAATGCAATTATTACTACGCGGCTCAATTGGCAAGTCAAGCAGGAAATCCAAATATCGCTGCAAAGTTTAAGGCCAATGCACCTACTTCAGATGAGATTTTTAGCAATAATAGTCCTAAAAACATAATGCTTACTTGTTGGAATGTAAGTGTAGATATTAAATAGGATTAAATGAAATTTTTTTTATTTCCACTCTCTATTGTTTTTGTGGGAATAGTGTGTTCGTGTGTCAATGATGAAAGTGAAGTGAAGAGAATTACTGACTTCGAGGATGCGCCAGACGAGCAAAGTCAAAACTTAAAAATGGTATATAGTGACTCAGGGTTAACGAAGTTCCATTTGTATGCCGAAATTTCAGAAACGTTTACCCAGCCCAAGCACATTACTCATTTTAGAAATTTTGTTAAGGTTGATTTTTTCAATTCTGAAGGATCGTTGGTATCAACTTTGACGGCTCAAAGAGGCGTATACGACCATTCTGAAGAATTTGTCGTTGTAAAAGATTCTGTTCGCCTATACAATTATAAAAAAGACCAAACGTTAGAAACAGAGGAGCTTACTTGGAACAAGAAGGACAGTACAATTAGAACAAACAACAACGTTGTAGTGAGTTCTCCTAAAGAGCTTTTAACAGGGAAAGGACTCGTTACAAAACAAGACTTTAGTTATTTTGAAATACTAAACCCTACAGGACGTTTAAACTTAAAGAAAGAAGAATGAATACATACAATAAAATAATGAAAGT
>DAIPZI010000120.1:0-4156 GCA_036782275.1 Crocinitomicaceae bacterium | reverse complement strand
GAATCAGATTTAAAGCTTCATAAAATTGATGGTTTTAATGACATCGAGAAAGAATTTAATACCTAAACAAGGTATTGGTTCATTTTATCGAGCACTCTGTATTGTATCGCTTCGGCAACATGATTTTGTTGTATATCCTTTTTTGAATCCATGTCGGCAATGGTCCTTGCAACTTTTAATATTCGATCATAGGCTCTTGCGGAAAGACTTAGCCGATTCATGGCCAATTCGATAAGCTCTAATGAGTCGGTAGATAATTTGCAGAACGTATTTAGTTCTGATTTATTCATATTTGCATTACATCGGTTTTTTTTCTTATTCTGAAATCGAACATTTTGTATTTCTCTAACTGAATGGACTCTTTCTCTTATGGTTTTACTGCTTTCCTGTTTCTTTTTGCTCGACAGCTCTGAAAATGATACTGGTGCAACTTCAATGTGTAAATCAATCCGATCCAAGAGAGGTCCCGATATTTTAGAAAGGTATTTTTGTACCTGATAGCTACTGCAAGAGCATTTCTTTTTAGGATGATTTAAATAACCGCAGGGGCATGGATTCATAGCCGCTAAAAGCATGAAGTTTGCAGGATACTCCATTGAGAAATTGGCTCTGGAAATATGTACAAAATGATCTTCTATAGGTTGACGCATTACTTCAAGTGCGTTTCTTTTATATTCGGGCAGTTCATCGAGAAAAAGAACCCCGTTGTGTGCAAGAGAAATTTCACCTGGTTTAGGAATTCCGCCCCCGCCAACAAGAGCAACATCTGAAATGGTGTGATGAGGTTTTCTGAAAGGTCTTTGACGAATTAGCTCCCCGTAAAAATTTACTTTTTGTGATACACTGTATAATGAAGTCGTTTCCAATGCTTCATCAATATTTAATAGAGGGAGAATGTTCGGCATTCTTTTGGCCATCATTGATTTTCCTGCACCAGGTGGGCCTATTAATATTAGATTATGGCCTCCCGCCGCTGATATTTCAAAGGCTCTTTTGACTTGATACTGCCCTTGAACATCTTTAAAATCAAGATTTAAATTTGATGTTATGTTATTAGATGTAAAAGGCGGAGCCTTGGGAGTTTTATTTTGGTTGAAAAAATAAATAACGTCTTTTAGGTTTGCTGCAGGAATGATTTCCATATTTTCAACAAGACGGGCTTCATGATAATTTTTTTGCGGAACAATTATTCCTTTAAACCCTTCTTTTTTTGCTTGTAATACCCTGGGCAATACACCTTTGCAAAATTGTAAAGATCCGTCGAGAGACAGCTCTCCAATCATTAGGTATTTATTAAGGTTCTCATGATTTATTTGTTTACTCACCGACAGAATACCCACGGCAATGGGAAGGTCAAAAACAGTCCCTTCTTTTTTCATGTCTGCAGGTGCCATATTAATGGTTATTTCTCGTCCTGGAAATTTTAGACCATTGTTTTTAAAGGCAGATTTTATTCTTTGGTGGCTTTCTTTTACAGCGTTATCAGGAAGTCCAACGAGATAAAAATTTATTCCACTTCCTAAGTTAACTTCAATTGTGATGGTGGTTGATGTGATACCACATAGGGTACTTGAATAGGTTTTTACTAACATGTATATTTTATTGATATACTTTAAGTTAGTTACGATTCGTCAAAGAAAAAACTTGACTTTTGAGGGTTTTATAGTTATCTTATATAGGGTCTACTCGTAGTCTAGAATATTAAAATCCTCAAATGATATGGTAAGGCTACCATCATAACCATTTTGTCCAACTTGTCCAGGACTACCATTCCATCCTTGTTTTGCAGCTTGCTGTCCACTTAGAGGTGTGCCCGGTTCTCCTGAATTTCCAGCAGCCCCTGCTAAACCATAATATCCTCCTTTGGCCACGAAGCTAATTTGGTTCTGAATTCCAGAGCAGTTCGAATGAAGGAATAGTTTTAGGGATCCACCATTCCCACCGTTTCCGGCATCACCACCATCACCACCATTCCCGGCATCACCAGGTCTTTTGGTTTTGTCTCCTTTTATTTCTCCGTCCTTTCCGTTTCCGCCATTTCCGCCATTTCCGCCGCTTCCACCTCTGCCACCGGAAAGGTCAAATTGAACATGGCTACCATTGGTCATTTTATATTTGAAAACATCGCTGGAATTATTTTCTTGAATATGAAAGTAGGTGTAGGTATTATCCTTCCAAACGTGACCTGTAAAATCTCCCACGGATCTTCCATTTGTTCCGTGGGTTCCAGATTCACCATCCTTTCCATCTCTAAAAAGAAGTGGAGTACCTCTATTTTTTTGATTCTCACCGCTCGATCCATCAGTTCCACGATATACTATACCCAACGGACCCTGAAAATTCATAGTTATGGAATCCACTTTAATAAAATCTTCTCCTTTGTTGGAATATTTTAGTGTCATAAAGCACTTATCGTCAATAAATGAATTTGACTTTTTAATGATGACATAATTACCCGAAGTTCCTTTTTTACTTAAATCATAGGATGAGAATGAAAGCTTGGGGTTTTTGCGCATTTCATATTGCTTTCCTTCATAAGTTTGGAGCATAATTTCACCTTCGAATTCAGAGCCGTGGTTAAGGTCTTGATTTGGGCTATATGCGAACCAAATATCTTCAATTTGAGAGACCTTGATGTTTTTCATTCCTGAACAGCTGGACAAAACGATAAAGAGTGTCAAGCAAAATAAATATTTCATAGAATCAGTAGTTTCTTGTAAGTTAAAAAATAGAATTAATTGAATACTATACGTTTAACGGTTTTTGCGATAATACTTATATCATGGCTTAAGGTGGGTCGGCTCAGGTATTTTTGATTAATCATAATCTTATGTGGCATAACGTCTTCGATATATGTTTTTTTTGGATCAGAAGATTGAGCTAAAACCTCATTTTCATTAAAATATTCAAGTGATGCATAATCGGTAATTCCTGGCTTTACTTCCAATATTTTTCTTTGCTTTTCTGTGTAAAGGTCAACAAATTCTTTAACCTCTGGCCTCGGTCCAACAACGCTCATCGTTCCAAAAAGAACATTAATGAACTGTGGGAATTCATCTAGCTTATATTTCCGAATAAAAACACCAATTTTTGTGATTCTAGAATCTTTCATTCCAACAGTAAGAGAGCCTGATTGATCTGAATTTGTTCTCATAGAACGAAATTTAAAAAGCATAAATGGTATGCCGTTTTTACCTATTCTTTCTTGTTTGTAAAATATTCCACCCGGAGAAGAAAGCAAGATAAGCAGGGCAATTATAATTCCAACAGGCAGAAATACAATTAAAACGATAAATGAAAAAAGAATATCAAATAGTCTCTTCATTGTTTATTCACTTAAAACCACTTTAACGGAAGAAATCACTGCATCGATAACCAATTGTACCTGATCGTCGTCAAGATTATAATATATGGGTAATGTTATTTCTGTTTGATATTTCAGGTGCGCAACAGGATAATGATTCATACGGTAACCTAAGTTTTTATAGGCAGTCAGTAGGGGAAGAGGCTGAAAGTGAACATTCACAGAAACTTCTTTGTCAAAAATATGCTGAATGATGGTATCTCTTTGATCTTCTGTGATGTCTTTGATTCTCAATAAATAAAGATGATGACTGGATATTTTATCATCATTAATGTGTGGTGGTAAAATCGCCCAAGAATATTCAGAAAAAGCGGTGTTGTAGGCTGAAAATATTGCTTCTCTCCGATCTAAATTTTCCTGGTATCGATCTAGCTCAACCAACCCCATAGCTGCCTGAATATCAGTCATATTGCATTTGTATCCAGGGGCAATTACGTCGTATTTCCAAGCTCCTTTTTTCGTTTTCGCAAGGGCATCTTTGGATTGTCCATGAAGGGTTATCGTTACAAATTCTTTGTACAATTGGTCATGATTGAATCTTTCAGGTAAATTGAAACAAACGGCACCACCTTCTGCTGTTGTAAGATTTTTTACTGCATGAAATGAAAAACAAGTGACATCAGCCAGGCTTCCTGATCGTTTGCCGTGGTATTGGGCTCCAAAGCTATGGGCAGCATCCGAAGCAATCAGTATTCGCCCTAATTGTTTTTGTTTTTCATTGGAAGGAGTAAAGCTATTCTGATGTTTTTTCACAATAGAATAAATACCATCGTAATCACAGGGAAAACCAGA
>DAIPZI010000119.1:1797-4172 GCA_036782275.1 Crocinitomicaceae bacterium | reverse complement strand
CCCTCGCCGTCAACAAAATGAAGCCCAAGGCCCATGGCATCCGGAACAGTTAATATATCTGAAAATAAAATAGCAGCGTCTAAGAGGGGATATCGGTCAAGTGGCTGCATCGTAACCTCTGTAGCAAATTCGGTATTCTTGCAAAGCTCTAAAAAACTACCTGCATTCTTTCTACTCTCACGATACTCTGGTAAATATCTTCCCGCCTGTCGCATCATCCATACTGGGGTGTAGGGGGTAGATTGATGATTTAATGTCTTAAGAAAAACATCATTATGAATAGTAGATTTCACAATGTTGAATTAACGAGGAAGCGTACTCGAACCCATCAAGAATTCATCAACCGCTTTAGCACACTGACGGCCTTCTCTTATTGCCCATACCACTAGGGATTGACCTCTTCGCATATCCCCAGCAGCAAAAACTTTTTTTCTTGATGTTGCATAGCTTTTATCACCTTCCGTTTCTGCTTTTGCATTTCCTCTTGCATCTTTTTCGATTCCAAATTTATCAAGAATTTTTTGTTGTGGGCTAATAAAACCCATAGCTAAAAGGACTAAGTCCGCCTTCATAGTAAATTCAGAATTTGGAACTTCTTGCATCTTTCCGTCTTTCCATTGTACTTTTGTCGCGACTAATTCTTTTACTTTTCCATTTTCACCTTTAAAGGATTTGGTAGCAATCGACCAGTCTCTTTCACAGCCCTCTTCATGAGAGCTAGACGTTCTCATTTTTAATGGCCAATAAGGCCAAACTAATGACTTAATTTCTTTTTCAGGTGGTTGAGGCATCAATTCAAACTGATTAACGGATGATGCACCATGGCGGTTCGAAGTACCAACACAATCAGACCCAGTATCACCACCGCCAATAACCACTACATTTTTTCCTGTAGCTGTAATTTGATCCTTTACCTTATCGCCTGCAACAACTTTATTTTGATTTGGTAAAAAATCCATCGCAAAATGAACGCCATCTAATTCTCGTCCTGGTACTGGTAAATCTCTGGGCCACTCAGCACCCCCCGAAAGAATAATAGAATCATATTCCTTAATTAATTGATCTGGGTCTACATTCTCACCAACATTCTGATTAACTTTAAAAGTAACGCCTTCAGCTTCCATCTGAAAAACTCGTCTATCGATATGAGTTTTTTCCATTTTAAAATCTGGAATTCCATATCGTAAAAGCCCGCCAATACGATCATTTTTTTCATAAACAACCACATCATGACCAACCCTTGCTAATTGTTGTGCCGCAGCCATACCTGCTGGTCCCGATCCGACTATAGCTATCTTTTTACCTGTTTTATTTTTAGGAGGCTGAGGCTTAACCCAATTATTTTCCCATGCTTTATCAATGATGGCATGCTCAATAGATTTGATACCTACTGGATCTGAATTAATATTGAGTGTGCATGATGCCTCACATGGTGCTGGACAAATTCTTCCCGTAAACTCTGGAAAATTGTTTGTGGAATGCAGAACGTCTAAGGCTTGTCTCCAATTTTGTTGGAAAACTAAATCATTCCAATCAGGAATAATATTATTTACAGGACATCCGTTGTTGCAGAAAGGAATACCACAATCCATGCATCTTGCGCCCTGCGTTTTTGCCTCCTCATCTGATAGATGAAGAACAAACTCTTTATAATTCTTTACCCTTTCTGCAGGTGGAATATTTCCTTCAGAAATTCTTGGAAATTCCATAAATCCAGTAACTTTACCCACTTACGCTACCTCCTTGATTGTAGCTTTATGCATATCATTTAACGCTCTCTTATATTCATTTGGCATGACTTTTACGAACTTATCAAGTTCTTTTTCCCAATCATTTAATATATCCTTTGCAATTGAACTATCCGTAAGCTCTTGGTGTTTACCAATTAAATTTTTCAAGATAGTTTCATCTGGTTGATCTAAATGTCTTGGACCTTTGGGTTGAATATTTTCTTTTTCAACTTTCTCCAAAGTCACCATAGATGGATTACAAGATTGCTCAAATGTTCCATCTGGATCATATATATATGCAACACCGCCAGACATACCCGCAGCAAAGTTTTGCCCCGTTTCTCCTAATACTACTACCGTACCTCCAGTCATGTATTCACAGCCATGATTTCCTAATCCTTCTACCACCGCCGAAGCACCTGAGTTTCTGACACAAAATCTTTCGCCTGCAATTCCTCTAAAAAAGGTTTCCCCTGAGGTTGCACCATACATTACTGTATTGCCAACAATAATATTTTTATCATTTAATCCTTTAAAATCTTGTGGTGGTCTGATAATAATTTTCCCGCCACATAAACCCTTACCAACATAATCATTACCCTCACCATGAAGATTAAAGGTAATTCCTTTAGCTAAGAAAGCTCC
>DAIPZI010000119.1:0-1697 GCA_036782275.1 Crocinitomicaceae bacterium | reverse complement strand
AATATCTTACTAAAATCTAATCCTTGAATTTTCCAATGATCAATACCTTCTTGCATATCCAACAAATCACTTCGACCAATTAATTCATTAAATTTCTTGATCCCGAGTGATGCCATAATTTCACGAATTTCTTCAGCTAAAAAGAAAAAGAAATTCACCACATGTTCTGGCTGTCCTGTAAATCTCTTCCTCAGCTCAGGGTCTTGCGTCGCAATTCCTACAGGGCAAGTATTGAGATGGCATTTACGCATCATAATGCATCCTTCAACCACTAAAGGAGCTGTAGCAAAACCAAATTCATCTGCGCCAAGTAATGCGCCCACCACCACATCACGACCTGTTTTCATTTGTCCATCCACTTGCAAGAGTATGCGGCCTCTTAATTGATTTAATACAAGTGTTTGTTGAGTTTCAGCTAAACCAATTTCCCATGGAGTACCTGCATGTTTAATAGACGATAATGGAGATGCACCCGTACCCCCATCATGCCCGGCTATTACTATATGATCCGATTTTGCCTTTGCTACGCCAGCCGCAACAGTTCCTACCCCTGTTTCAGAGACTAATTTTACTGAAATGCTTGCATTAGGATTCGCATTTTTTAAATCATGAATAAGTTGTGCTAAGTCTTCAATGGAATAAATATCATGATGCGGTGGTGGTGAAATTAAACCAACCCCAGGAACTGAGAATCGAAGTTTGGCTATATATGAACTTACTTTATGCCCGGGAAGCTGTCCACCCTCACCAGGTTTTGCCCCTTGTGCCATTTTTATCTGAATTTGATCTGCGGCTGATAAATATTCCGCTGTTACTCCAAAACGTCCCGATGCTACTTGTTTAATTCTAGAACGCATAGAATCTCCAGCGACCAAGGGAAAATCAGACTCAATGATTTCGCTACCGAGATGTTCAGCTATCGAAGAATCTTTAGTAACGGGTATAAAACGTTTTTTATCCTCACCCCCTTCACCTGTATTTGATTTTCCACCTATTCGGTTCATAGCAACGGCAAGCGTAGTGTGTGCTTCAGTCGATATAGATCCCAAAGACATTGCTCCAGTAGTAAATCTTTTAACAATTTCCTTCGCAGACTCAACAGTTTCTAAGGGTACCGATTTTGTTTTTTTAAAGGAAAATAATCCTCTTAATGTTTTGTGTTTTTTTGTTTGATTATTAATGAGCTCTGCATACTCTTTATAAGTATCGAATTCTTTTTTTCTTGTCGCATGTTGTAATTTAGCAATCGATTCAGGATTCCACATATGTTCTTCGCCGCGAATTCTGAATGCATACTCTCCACCAGCATCGAGTGCATTCATCAGAACAGGATCACTGCCAAATGCTGCTTGATGAATTTGACTAACCTCTTCGGCTATTTCCTTGATACCAATTCCTTCAATATTTGTAGCTGTACCTTTAAAATATTTATCCACAAAAATTTGATTGAGGCCTACCGCTTCAAATATTTGCGCGCCACAATAAGATTGATATGTTGAAATTCCCATTTTTGACATGACTTTATAAAGTCCCTTACCAATCGCTTTAATAAATTTTTCTTGAGCTGAACCAAAATCATTTGTCAGGGAATTTATTGTCTCAAAAGTGAGCCATGGACATACGGCTTCAGCACCATACCCTGCTAATAAGGCAAAATGATGAACTTCACGAGCCGACCCTGTATCAATAACTAATCC
>DAIPZI010000118.1:0-4192 GCA_036782275.1 Crocinitomicaceae bacterium | reverse complement strand
TTGGGCATCTGCATCTTCAAGATTTACAAATGGATCAAAGTTTTCCATAGAAATGGTATCCATGTCTTTGTTTTGACCGTACCATTTTCCGTGTAGGTAACGTCCGCGTAGGTCAAAACTAAAAATCCGACCGTAATCGTAATTAAAAGATTTTCCTAGAGTCAAACCCCATCCAAAAGGGATAGTTCTGCCGTAATTGTCATTATCTAATTCATAATAGTTCTCATTGCTTCTCCATTTCCAAATGTTGTTCACATCGTCACAGCTCCAAGTCGCTCCTGTATTGAAGCCAAGGAACCATTTCGAGTTATAATTAGTGGTTTTAACCTGCGCATTTGCGGTTAGTGAAATCAAAAAAGAAAGTAGAATAATGTAAAAATTTTTCATATAAGTGATTTTGAACCTGATACTGTAATAACTATGCCAATTTAGTTAAAAAAACAATTTATGTTAAATCTTTGACGTTGTTAATGGCATTTTTCTAGAATTAATGGGGGTAGTAGGGTTTTTGTTAAAGATTTGTTAATAGATTTATGGATAGAACTCATATTTCGTAAATCTAATGATTGACATAAAATTACTTACTGGATTCCTATCAATTATTGAATGAAGCAGTCCTGTTTTCGTATCAAAGATAACTTGAAAATCTTTAGTGAAAACACCCTGTTTAAATTCGTGTCTCTCCATAAGGTTGCCGAAAGCATCATATTTAAACTTTAATTCCTCAACAGGATCAGGATGTGTATCATAGAATGTTTCGATACTTATCAGTAGGCCTTTATTGTTGTAATCGTATTTCTTTTTATAGATGGTGCCCCCCATTTTTAATTTATCGATACTCGATGTTTTGTAGCCATCTTCGTTGTACTTATCATATGAAATTAGGTATGGCAAATTGTATGAATTATAGGTGGTCCTCTTTTCATTTGAGTACCGCATGGTCTCAGTATTCATTTCATTTTTTTTCACAACTTCACCGTTCTCATTTAGGGTTACTCGATAATTGGATGTTGAAGTTATTCTATTTAAGCTATCACGCAGAAATTCTTGTAATGTTATGCCATTATTCTCACTTTTCTTAAGGGTAGTGATTGCGCCTAATTGATTATATTCATAGTATTGTAATGTAGTGTCAAGAGTTTTTCCGTTCCATCGTATATCAATACTCGAGCTCAATCTTCCTTTCTTGTTGAACTCATAAGTGTAGCTTCCAGGTACTTTTCGAATGAGGTCTTTATTTTTTTTAAATGAGTAGGTACCTTTGATGGTTTTTATTTTGTTGTTTTTAATGAAATCGGCGTTAAAAAAGGGATCAGTGGTAAATGCTTCACCGTCCTGATTTAATAACATCTGTCCAAAACCATTTGAGGTGAAATGAATAAAAACAAAAAATAGGATAAAATTTTTCAAAGGCTACTCGGTTAGGTTTGAAAGAAGGGTTTTCCATCCAAGTAGGCCTTCCAAGATATTTGGCAGTTCCGAAATTTGTATCCGTTCCTGCTTCATGGTGTCTCTATATCTAATGGTAACGCTTTGGTCATTTTTAGTGTCATGGTCAACAGTAATACAAATTGGTGTTCCAATGGCGTCTTGTCTCCTGTATCGCTTTCCTATTGAATCTTTTAAGTCAATTTGAATATTGTATTCAAACTTAAGCTGATTGGCTATTTCTTCTGCTATTTCTGGCAGACCGTCTTTTTTCACTAAGGGTAAGATTGCAGCTTTAATAGGTGCGAGTGCTGGTGGAATTCTCAAAACAATCCTTTTCGACTGGTCGTCGAGTATTTCGTGATTGAACGATGCGCTCAGTACAGCCAAAAACATACGATCAAGGCCAATTGACGTTTCTATAACATAGGGAACATAGCTTTTATTGAGCTCAGGGTCAAAATATGCGAGTTTTTTACCAGAATGTTCTTCATGTTGTTTTAGGTCAAAGTCCGTCCGAGAATGAATGCCTTCAAGCTCTTTAAAGCCCATTGGGAAATCAAATTCAATATCACATGCTGCATTTGCATAATGTGCCATTTTAATATGATCATGAAATCTATACATAGTGTCTCCCAAGCCTAAGTTTTTATGCCATTTCTCTCGCATAGACTTCCAATAGTCATACCATTTCATTTCTTCCCCAGGTTGAACGAAAAATTGCATTTCCATTTGTTCAAATTCACGCATTCTGAAGATAAACTGTCTTGCGATAATTTCATTTCGAAACGCTTTACCTATCTGTGCAATTCCAAATGGGATCTTCATTCTTCCTGACTTTTGAACATTTAGGAAGTTTACAAAAATACCCTGAGCAGTTTCAGGACGAAGATATATTTTTGATGATTCTCCGGCTACAGAGCCAATTTCAGTTGCAAACATTAAATTAAATTGACGAACCTCAGTCCATTCCCGAGAACCGGAAAGAGGGCAAGCAATTTCTAAATCGACAATCAATTGCCTGAGCCCCTTTAGGTCATTGGCATTGAGTGCATCTTTCATTGATTTTTCAATTGATTCTATTTTTGAGGCATTTCTTAAAACATTGGGATTTGTTTTTTTGAATTGCTCTTCATCAAACGCTTCACCAAATCTTTTTTGCGCTTTGGCTATTTCTTTTATTATTTTTTTATTGATTTTTTCAATGTATTCCTCGATTAAAACATCGGCACGGTATCTTTTTTTTGAGTCTTTATTATCAATTAATGGGTCGTTAAATGCATCAACATGCCCTGAGGCTTTCCATGTTTTTGGATGCATAAATATTGAAGCATCAATCCCAACAATATTTTGGTGCATTTGCGTCATTGCTTTCCACCAATATTGTTTAATGTTGTTTTTTAATTCAGAGCCTAGCTGGCCATAGTCATATGTCGCAGCTAAACCATCATATATATCTGATGAGGGAAAGATAAAGCCATATTCTTTAGAATGAGATATGATTTCTTTAAGCTTGTCTTGATTTGGTTCCATCCCACAAAGATAGTTACTTCTGTTTCGATTTGAATTATAATTGATAAATTCTTGGTGAGGATTATTGTATTAATTTTATGCTATGCTTTTTTATTTAAATCAAGATGAGTATATAGATACTTTAAAACCTATCGATATTTCTATTGAAATGTCCGGAGATTCACCAGGGCCTATCGCTTGGGGACAGAATAAACCTATTATTCAACCGGTTCGAGATGAACACTTTACAGGAAGTGTAAAGGAGGGGGGTGTTGTGAATTTTAATGACATCCAGTTTAATCCACATGCTCACATAACACATACTGAATGTTGCGGACACATTACCGAAGGTTTCTTTTCTGTTAATGATGTTTTAAAGTCTTATTTTTTTGAAGCACAGCTCCTCTCAGTAGAGCCAATAGGTCAAGAAGATAAAGTCGTAAGCTTAGGTCAAATTAAAGAAATAGGGATTATCGAGGGAGTCAAGGCACTAGTTATTCGTACGCTGCCAAATGATGAGCGTAAAACACGTCTAAACTACACCGATTCCAATCCTCCTTTTTTAGATGTGGAAATTGCAAACTATTTGATAAGTAAGGGAATAGATCATCTGCTTGTTGATTTGCCATCTGTTGATCAGGAACGTGATGGGGGCACTTTGGCTTTTCATCATGCATATTGGAATGTGCCGAATGAACCAAATATAGTAAGAACCATAACAGAATTTGTTTTTGTTTCAGAAAAGGTAGAAGATGGCAATTATATTTTAGAGCTTCAGGTTGGACCTTTGAAAAATGACGCTTCGCCAAGTAGACCGGTTTTATACAAAAAATTGAAGTGATTTTAATTAAGGAAGAACAGGGCTTCTTATACAAAAGCCTATGAGGCTCGCTAAAACTATTAAACTCTTATCAAACTATAAAATAAATATACCAGGAAGGTATATTTTTTAATGTATAAGAAGGTTCCTGTCCTATAACTAACAAAGTTATTAATATTTCTTGAATGAAACTTGATTTTTGGTAAAATAATTTCAGCTAACTTTCTAATGAACAGCACTTTAAGCACTTAACTCTTTGATTGTCAATAGTCTATAAATAAAAAAAGGTCGTTTCCGACCTTTCTTTTATTGATTGTTTGTGTTACTCCTTTGTTAAACGATTAAGGAATACAGGAACTTCTTATGCAATTGACCCAGGTGGGTCGACTAAAACTATTAAACTCTTATCAAACTAGAAAATGAAACTGCTTC
>DAIPZI010000117.1:0-4218 GCA_036782275.1 Crocinitomicaceae bacterium | reverse complement strand
ATCCCATAGTTATAAAATCCGTGGTTTCTGTGCCATTAGACAAAAACTGCTTTCCTGTGTAAAAAGTTTCATAACCTATGCGCCATTTATCAGATTCGTACATTAAAACGCTACCTGCATTATGTTTTGCTGTGAGCGGTTTTTGCGGATTTCCTGCCAAATAGTTCAGCTTTGTATCAATGAGTGCATAGTTTAAAAACCATCTAAAATCCTTGTACGTAAATTTAATATTGGTTTCCGCTCCCTTGCTTATTATTTTATCGGTTGCATTTTCAAACATAAAAAATCCATCGTCTGTTGAATTTAATAATAGCCCGTTGTTAATAGCTGAAACGTAGAAGAGTTGGTTAACACTAAAACCTACCACATCGAATAACCTTGTTTGGTAATTCACATCAAAATTGACACCATAGGAACGTTCTGCCTTTAAAGCAGATTTATCTATAGCAAGTACATTTTCAAAACTGATATATTCCGCCTCTTCGGTGAAAATATCTGGAATTTTATAACCTAATCCACCACCAATTCTGCTCGAAAATCCGCTGTCGTTCTTGTAAAGCAAGGAAACTCTTGGAAGTGGAAAAAAACCGAAATCTGTATTGTAGTCTGCTCTTAATCCTGTTTCTAAAATCCAACTATCTGAAACGTCGTAAATGTTGTTTACAAATGCTCCATAAGTAACGTCTGATTGGTCTCGTTGTAATGTCGCATTATCATTTTCATCAAAATTAGATGTGTATAAATTTGCACCAAAAATCCAATCGGTTTTTTTGGATGCCTTTTGATAGTTGATTTCTGTGAATGTATTGGTTTGTTTGCCGTCAAAACTGAAATCGGTAATAGATAGTTTTCTATCGAAAAATGAGATGCTATTCTTCATGTTCAATGAACTGACCGAATCTATCTGTGTTTCGTAAACAGCCTGACTGCTCAATCTTTTAGAAAGATTTTCTTCGGTATATTGATGAATCCCATTTTCGCCACTTTCAATTTTTGTAATGTCTCCACCAATTCTGTCGTCATAAGTTCCATTTAAACCTATCCAAAAAGTTGTTTTTTCTGAAGGATAATAAAAGAATTTGGGGTTAAAAGATAACGAAGTTGTTTTTGGTAGATTGCTGAAACCATCATCTTCTGGGTCATACGCTTTTTGGTAATGACCAGAACTGTATAATGAAACTCCAAATTTTTCATTTCGCTTACTATAAAAGACATTTGCTGTACTACCCAACGCTTGTGTTTGAGTTAGCATAATATCCAAAGATGGTTCTTCATCAGGTGTTTTTGATACCATATTTATTAAACCCGCAATAGCCCCTCCTCCATAAAGTGTAGAAGAACTTCCTTTTATTATCTCAAATTGTTGTAGGTCTAGAGGCGGAATTTGTAAAATACTCAAACCACTTGAAAATCCACCATACAAAGGAAATCCGTCTCTTAAAAGTTGTGTATAACGTCCATCGAGACCTTGAATTCTAATATTGGTGTTTCCACTACTTAACGAGGTTTGTTGCATTTGTATTCCGGTACTTTCACGAAGCACCATTGAAATATTAGTCGGATTCATTACTGCTTTTTCGCCTAATTCTTCCGCACCTATAAATTCTATTCTCGTAGGTATTTTTCTAACAGTTCGTGTACTTCTTGAAGATTGTATTACGACTTCATCCAATTCATTTCCTTCCGATTCGAGCTTGAAAGAGAACTCTTTTTTTGTGCCAACCTCAATAGTGGTTTCAATGGTTTTAAAACCTACATATGAAATTTTTACGGTTTGGTTTCCATTTGGGATTTCTGTAAATGTGGCAATTCCGTCAAAATCTGTTACTGCTCCTTTCTCTAATTCTTCAAAATATACAGTCGCTCCCAATAATGGCCCATCTGTTTCGGCATCGCTCACAGAAATGGAAATATCACTCGTTTGTGCGAATGATATAATTGATAACATTAAAAATAATGTGTTTAAAAATACTTTTTTCATTTGCTTATTCTGGTTTTTAAGAATATTGCAAATGTATTTAGCATTTACCGCAACTCGATTGCAAAGATTATCTGTTGCAGTTGTCGCACAGGCCTTTCACGACCATATTTGCTTGTTGCAACTTGAAATTTTTTGGAAGTTGAATATTGGGAATAGGAACGTCGAAAAGACAAAACGTTTTGTCGCAGTTAGTACAATAAAAATGATAGTGCAAATCTTTTGGGTCGCAGTTACAGCCTTCCGCACAAACTGCATATTTGGTCATTCCAGAGCCATCTTCAATGCTGTGGATAACTTTGTTTTCCTCAAATGTTTTTAGTGTTCTGAAAATAGAACTTCTATCCATATAGGGCAGCGCATTTTCAATATCCTTTAATGATTGAGCTTTTTCTAGGCTTAAAAGATGGCGCAGAACAACCGTTCGTACTGCGGTGTTTTTTACTTTTTTTATTTTTAGGATTTCTTCTTCCGTTTGCATTTTCCAAATATATCATTTTTTAGAGTATTGTCTTTTCAGCAACAACTTTTGTTTTCTTGAATCGGCGGACAAGGCACAGTTCCGTAAGAACAATAAACACAACAATCTCCTTCATTTGGTTTTAGAACCGTTTTGCAACTCTCACATTCATAAAAGAATTGACAAGATTCCGTTGGCATTTCTTCTACTTTTTTATGTCCGCAGTTTGGGCAAGTTATTTCAGATGTCAATATAGTTTCCATTATTTTTCTTTTTTGTCGGTCACGTTATAACCTGTAGAATTAATTGCTTTCTCAATTTCCGCTTCATTGGTCTTGGTTTTATCAAATTCAATGATTGCATTTCCACTTTCGTATGATGCTTTTGAGCTCACGATTCCGCTGAGTTTATTTACTTCGTGGTTTACGTGTTCCTCACAACCCGCACAGGTCATTCCACTAATTTTAAATTCAGTTGTTTTAATATCCGATTTATCTACTACGATAATGTGTTTTGCCGTGTCTGGGTAAAAAATTCCTGAATAGTATGGAAATGCCAACATTACTATTGCAAATACAGTTATAATTCCTAAAAAAGTTTTGGACTGTGTGAATTTTGGTTTTTCGTCTGTCTCACATTCACAATCGATTTCCTTTTTAGGCTTTAGCATTTGATACCAGGCAAAACCAAGAACCAAAATTGTCAAACCGATGAAATATGGTCTTGCAGGTTCGAGCCACGAAAAACTAGAAGCAAGCCCACTTGTCCCAGCAACAAGAGCCAAAACTGGTGTGATGCAACAAAGTGAAGCAGCAAATGCTGTTAAAAGTCCTGCGCCGATTAATTTTTTGTCTGTTTTCATATTGATTCCAAAATTTTATTTTCGTGAAGTATTTTGAAAAACGGTTTGAGCATTTTTCCATACTCTTTTGTCAATGAGTAGAAAATGGTTTGTGCCTGTCTTTCTGTTTCAATGAGTTTTCGGTCTTTGAGTTTTCGCAGGTGTTGTGAAATTGCCGAAATGGTCATTCCGAGAATGTCGCTCAAGTCGCAAACGCAAAGTTGTTTCTCTTCGTAAAGTAAGAACAGGATTTTCAGTCTTACATTATTACCAGCCAATTCAAGTCCGTTCGATAAATAGTCAAACGAACCGTTCAGTTCTGAAACTCGGTCTTTACAACGGTTGATTTGTTTAATGTCCGCCTGTTGTCTTATACAAGAAATGTTGTCCATACTGAAAATATAGTCAATTTGTTTATTTAAGCAACTACTAAAATATAAAATATCAAAAAGAACCCGATTTTGTCTATCGGGTTGTGTTGTCTTAGCCTTGCCACTAACATAGCGCTAAGCGAAATCACTTGGTTAACAAACGAGCGTCCGGCTGAGATAGAAACGTATTGGAACACCGAATACCCCGAAATAGACAATGCTCAAGGAAAGATCAGGACACTCCATAAATCCGGATACCAACTCCTTGATCATTTCATTCTATCTGAAGAAAGTTGGCTCAGCAATTACTATAGTCCTTTAGAAAAGGAGCTCGCAACTCTTAAGAAAGATCTTTCCAAAGACGAAGAGACAAAAGAAGTTGTTCAATCTTACAAAGATGAAATAGAGCTATACAAAAGGTTTAAGGATTACTTTGGGTATGGTTTCTATGTAGCGAGGAAGGTGAATTAAGAAATTCTTGGCTGCATCTTTGAATAATAGGGGGAGCCATCATAGACAAGAGGTCATTTTTGACCTCTTTTTTATTTTTACCACTTTTTAAAACATT
>DAIPZI010000116.1:0-4226 GCA_036782275.1 Crocinitomicaceae bacterium | reverse complement strand
TTTTAAAATTAGAAAAATAGAGAACAATTAAAGTGATATTGTTTAATTTAGCCGAACATATTTTAAAATAAAAAATGAAAGAAGGAGCAGAATTTAGAAAATATGCATCAAAGCATATGGGAATCAATAGTACTTTTGTTGATCATTATATAGAATCATCACTAACACCATATATTATTGAGGAACGTTCTCTGAACATGAGTCAGATGGATGTCTTTTCAAGACTTATGATGGATCGAATTATTTTCTTAGGTACTGGAATAAATGATCAAGTAGCAAACATCATTAACGCACAATTACTTTTCTTAGAATCAGTTGATTCAAAAAAAGACATTCAAATATATTTAAATTCTCCAGGAGGGTCAGTTTACGCAGGTCTTGGAATCTATGACACAATGCAATACATCCGTCCTGATGTTGCAACAATATGTACAGGAATGGCTGCATCTATGGGGGCTGTTCTTTTGTGCGCAGGAGCTGATGGCAAAAGAAGTGCATTAAAGCATTCAAGAGTCATGATACATCAACCACTTGGAGGTGCACAAGGACAAGCAAGTGACATTGAAATTACAGCCAGAGAAATCCAAAAGCTGAAAAAGGAGCTTTATGACATCATAGCTACTCATTCAAAACAATCATATGACAAGGTATGGGAAGATTCTGATCGTGATTATTGGATGACGTCTGAAGAAGCAAAGGCATATGGAATGGTCGATGAAATCCTACTTAGAAACCCAAAATAATGTCTAAAAAGAATACAAGTTGTTCCTTTTGCGGCCTTAAAAGAGAAGAGGTTCAGATTTTAATTGCTGGTGTTACGGGTCATATTTGTGAAAACTGTGCAGCACAGGCAAACCAAATTGTTTCTGAAGAGTTTAATGTCTCAAAGAAAAAAATATCTACAAAAAAGGAATTAAAAATAAAATTTCCAAAGGATATAAAAGCCGACCTTGACGAATACGTTATTGGACAAGAAACAGCAAAAAAAGTACTCTCCGTTGCAGTTTACAATCATTACAAAAGACTTAATGCCCCAACCGATAATATTGAAATTGAAAAATCCAATGTTATTCTCATTGGTCGAACGGGAACCGGAAAAACACTCTTAGCTAAAACTATTGCCAAATTACTGAATGTACCTTTCTGTATTGCAGATGCTACTGTACTCACTCAAGCTGGTTATGTGGGTGAGGATGTTGAAAGTGTATTATCGCGTTTGCTTCAGGTATCTGATTATAATGTTGAAGAAGCAGAAAAAGGCATTGTATTCATTGATGAAATCGACAAGATTGCGAGAAAGGACGACAACCCCTCAATAACACGAGATGTTTCAGGAGAAGGAGTTCAACAAGCATTACTGAAGCTTTTAGAAGGTTCAGAGGTCAATGTTCCACCTCAAGGTGGAAGAAAACATCCAGAGCAAAAAATGATTCAAATCAATACAAAAGGAATCTTATTCATCTGTGGTGGAGCTTTTGATGGTATTGAAAAAATAATTGCGCAACGTGTCAATAAACAAACCATAGGCTTTTCTTCTACAGAGGAAGATAATATTGAAAAGGATTCATTGCTTAATTATGTGAATGCTACTGATGTCAAGTCTTTTGGATTAATCCCTGAACTCATAGGTAGATTCCCGGTGATTAGCTACTTAAATCCTCTTGATGCTCTAGCTTTAAAAAGAATACTAACTGAACCGAAAAATGCCTTGATAAAACAATACGTGAAAATTTTCGAATTGGACGGTATTAAATTAAGCTTTGAAAAAGAAGTGTTTGATTTTATTGTAGAAAAGGCAATTGAATATAAGCTAGGAGCAAGAGGGCTTAGATCCATTTGTGAGGCTATTTTAACCGACGCCATGTTCGAATATCCTTCAAGTAAACACAAAAAACTAAATGTCACCCTTGATTATGCCGAAGGAAAGTTTAGTAAATCAAAAATTGCAAAACTAAAAGTGGCATAATAGTTCAAGACTAATCGTTAATTTTACCATTCATTAGATTATAGAAAATGAAAACATTACAATTTAGAGAAGCTCTTAGAGAGGCCATGTCAGAGGAGATGAGAAAAGATGAGCGCGTTTTTTTACTTGGTGAAGAAGTTGCAGAATACAATGGTGCTTATAAAGTTTCACAAGGAATGCTTGATGAATTTGGACCAAAACGAATCATTGATACTCCGATCGCTGAGCTAGGATTCACAGGGATCGCAGTTGGTGCATCAATGAATGGATTAAGACCGATAGTCGAGTTTATGACTTGGAATTTTGCGATTTTGGCTGCGGATCAAATTATTAACTCTGCCGCTAAAATGTTACAGATGTCAGGAGGGCAATACCACTGTCCAATAGTTTTTCGAGGAGGAAACGGTACTGCCGGTCAGCTTGGCGCAACGCATTCTCAAAGTTTTGAAGCGTTTTACGCACACGTACCTGGATTAAAAGTGATCACACCTTCAAATCCTTCAGATGCAAAAGGACTGCTTAAAGCTGCCATACGGGATGAAGACCCTGTTGTTTTTCTCGAATCCGAAAAGATGTATGGAGATAAAGGAGAAGTTCCGGAGGGAGAATACATCATTCCTATTGGCGTTGCAAATGTAAAGCGGAAAGGAGCCCACGTCACAGTAGTTAGCTTTGGAAAAATAATTAAAGTAGTAGAAGAGGTTGCTGAACTATTAGCCAAAGAAAACATCGATGTAGAAATTATTGACCTTAGGACAATTCGACCTTTAGACTTTGCCACAATAGTTGAATCCGTTAAAAAAACGAATAGATGTGTTGTAGTCGAAGAATCATGGCCATTTGCCTCAATTTCATCTGAAATAGCTTTTCATTTACAAAGAAATGCTTTTGATCATTTGGACGCTCCCGTATTAAGGGTAACTCAAACAGATACCCCATTTGCATTTTCCCCTACCCTCATAGATGAGGCTCTGCCAAACAAAGCACGTTTAATCGAGGCGATTAAAAAGGTTATTTACAGTTGATTCAGCCTACCGATTCATTGTGAAAAGCAAGGGTTTTCGAAAAAAAAAGAAAGTTTTTCTCCCTTCCTATTGTGTAATAAATAAAATGTAGTAACTTTGCACCCCTCAAAGTACGTTTGAGGATAATATTTTATTTACAATTAAGAGTATTTTTTTATGCCAACTATTCAACAATTAGTTCGCAAAGGAAGAACTGCGGTAGTTAAGAAAAGTAAATCTGCTGCACTTGATTCATGCCCGCAAAGGAAAGGTGTATGTGTAAGAGTTTACACAACCACTCCTAAGAAGCCAAACTCGGCGATGCGGAAAGTGGCAAGAGTTCGCCTTACGAACGGTAAAGAAGTTAACGCTTACATCGGAGGTGAAGGTCACAATCTTCAAGAACATTCCCTTGTATTAGTTAGAGGTGGAAGAGTGAAAGATCTTCCAGGAGTCCGTTATCACATCGTACGTGGTGCTGAAGATACAGCGGGTGTCCAAGGACGAACACAAAGAAGATCTAAATACGGAACGAAGCGTCCGAAGCAGAAATAATCAAATAACCTTTATTATCAATATATAATGAGAAGAAGAAAGGCCAAAAAAATTGCTATTCTGCCAGACCCAAAGTTTAATGAGGTTGTAGTCACCAAGTTTGTCAACAATCTTATGTTTTCTGGTAAAAAAAGTTTAGCGTTCAGAATATTTTATGATGCCATTGAAATGGTAGACACAAAAATGGAAGACCAAGAAGGTCTTGATGTCTGGAAAAAAGCAATCGAAAACATTACACCGAGTGTAGAGGTACGTAGCCGAAGAGTTGGTGGAGCAACATTCCAAATCCCTACACCAGTTCGTGAGGGAAGAAAAGCCTCTCTCGCTATGAAGTGGCTTATTGGTTTCGCTCGAAAAAGAAACGAAAAGACAATGGCTCAGAAATTAGCTGCAGAAATCATTGCTGCGTCTAAAGAAGAAGGTGCTGCTTTCAAAAAGAAAGAAGATACCTTAAGAATGGCTGAAGCCAATAAAGCATTTTCACATTTTAGATTTTAAGAAATGGCAAGAGATCTCAAATACACAAGAAATATTGGAATTGCTGCTCACATTGATGCAGGAAAGACAACTACAACTGAAAGAATTCTATATTATGGTGGGGTAAGCCATAAAATCGGAGAGGTTCATGATGGCGCCGCAACAATGGACTGGATGGAGCAAGAGCAAGAAAGGGGTATTACAATTACTTCTGCGGCTACAAC
>DAIPZI010000115.1:0-4248 GCA_036782275.1 Crocinitomicaceae bacterium | reverse complement strand
ATGAAGATTTTTAACTTATAAATATGTCATAGAAAGTGACATACTGACACTAAATATTCTATTGATTTTGCTCCTGAGGCGTTTGACCTTGTTCAGTTTGTGCTTTCTCAGCAACTTTTTTAGCCTTTGGTTGCCTCATGGTAATGATTATACTCGCTGCAACAATAATTCCAGCAAGTGACCAAGTCAATTTGTCGATAAATTCGTTTGTCTTTTTCACACCACCTAATTGGCCCGGAGATCCAAAATCAGAGCTTAAGCCTCCTCCCTTTGGGTTTTGAATATACACGACAAAAATAAGAAGTATACTTGCCAAGAGAACTAGGATAGATAATATAGCGTCCATTTATATAATTTTAGATTTAATTTTTTCAATTTGGTTTGCAAAGAAAATCTTTTTTTCGGGAAAAATCAAAATTAATTGCTCATATGTTGATATTGCCATAGGATAATTACCCTGACTCTCAAAAACTTTTGCCAATGTTTCACTCACTGGAAGGTTCTTTTTGGCAATACTTTCTTTTGCCGTTGCTTGAGGTTTAAAGAAGTCTTTTTTAGGTTTTTCAAAAGTTAAATACTCTTTTGACTTACTTTCATTGCCTTTTTGATCACCTTGTTTCAACCAATCATTAAAGCTTTTCGGGGATTCATTAGATTGATCTGTGTCGTGAGTTTCAATGTATTTTTCATTTGGTTCCTTTTTCTCCTCTTTAACGGAATCCTGAGTACTACTGTCATTTTCAATTTCATTGATAATGTTATCGGAAATAACATTCGAAACAATAAGCTTATCAAGTTCGTCGCCTTGCTCCACATTGGGTATGTCAGCTACTTTCTGCGATGGCTCTAAAATATCATTATCCTTTTTACTGTTATGAGCCTCGGTAACTTTGTTGATCTTTTCGTCTTCATCAAAACGATCTTGTAATTGCTCACTTTCTGAACTCCTTATTAGGTCATAAATGATTTCTCTTGAATTGAGATGTACAGCATATTCTTCCAATTCCTTTTGAAACCGCATGTCATTGTTTAATGAAAGAGACTTTAAATAAACAACGGTAAATGTAGAACACCAAGGATACAAATTCATCAATTCCTTGAAAACGGAAGAATCTTCAAAGTTAAATTCTGAAGAAAACAGCTTTTGTTCAATATGTTTTTTGTCTAATTCTACCAATTTGATAATAACTTATTGATGACGTCTTGTGATATTTGACTGTTAATATCATCGATTAGTTGACTCTCTACAGATGCTAAATTAACATTTGAATCAAAATCAGCAAACCTTGTGGAAACAAACTTAACATTTTGAGCTTCAGGACTATTGATAAATAATTCAAACTGGACCCGAATTGTCAATCTGTTTTTAGTCGCATTGTCATTCTGCTGAATGGCAATAGGAGAGACATTGTAACCTGAAATTAATCCTGTAAGAACGATTTCACCCTCTTTATTTGTGTTAAGAGTGAGCCTTGTATTATTTTGAATGCCATCTTTGAGTATTTCTGTCAATACCGGGCCGTAGCTAAGCGGACAATTCGGTGCATTATTTTCAATCATCTCAACAGTGAATGTTTTCCATTCCTCAGGCATTGATCCTGAATCTTTAAAACTTACACTTGATGGCCAACATGAAACCAATAATAAAGGCAAAAAAGAAAAAAAATAAAATGGTTTTATTCTCATTTGTCTGTGAGATTATATTCCTTGATTTTTCTGTAAAGCGTGCGTTCAGAAATTCCCAATTCACTTGCCGCGTATTTTCTTTTTCCTCGGTGTTTATCCAGTGCTTTCTTAATGAGCTCTTTTTCTCGGTCTTCAAGAGATAGAGACTCTTCTACTTCCTGATGAACTTCAAAATTACCACGATCCTCGATATCTATATTCTTTCCAGACTCAGGCAATGACCTAGCTACAGCAATCGGATTGCTTTCAACATCGCTGTACATCCTATTCACAATAGCTGTTTGACCATCAGTTAGTGAAATCTCACCTCCTTTAGATATTATATCTACAACTAGTTTTTTGAGTTCTGTTAAATCTTTCTTCATGTCGAATAAAAACTTATACATCAACTCTCTTTCACTAAAATCATTATCTGGCTTGTTTTTTCTCAAAACCAAATCCGTACTCTCACTTTTTGTTTGAATATAATTGGACAATGTAAACCCATTGATGTCTCTAGTCGTTTCAATTACTGATAACTGTTCTACTAAATTCTTTAGCTGTCTTATATTTCCTGGCCATTGGTAAGATTCTAATAATTGAACCGCATCATCGCTAAGCTTAATCGCAGGCATTCTATACTTCTCAGCAAAGTCATGTGCGAATTTTCTAAACAACAAATGAATGTCTTCTTTTCTGTTCTTTAAAGCAGGAAGTTGAATTGGAACCGTATTTAATCGGTAATATAAATCTTCTCGAAATTTACCTGAAGAAATGGCTGCAATCATATTTTCGTTTGTTGCTGCAACAACACGCACATTGGTTTTAATCACTTTAGAAGCTCCTACCCTCATAAATTCCCCTGTTTCCAGGACCCGTAATAATCTTACTTGGGTTTGCATTGGCAACTCAGCAACCTCATCCAAAAAAATAGTACCACCATCCGCGACCTCAAAGTAACCAAGACGACTACCGGATGCTCCAGTAAATGACCCCTTTTCATGTCCGAATAATTCAGAGTCTATTGTGCCTTCAGGTATTGCTCCGCAGTTTACGGCAATGTATTGTCCGTGTTTTCGAGAGCTCAATTGATGAATTACTTGAGGAATAATCTCCTTTCCTGTACCGCTTTCGCCTGTAACCAAAACAGATATATCAGTTGGAGCGACCTGCGCCGAAACCTCTAAAGCACGATTTAATGCAGGTGTATTTCCAATAATTCCAAACCTCTGTTTTATTTGCTGAACAGTCATTTTTATTTGATTAATTTATTTCTTCTCCCATTAGGGTTGCCGAAGTGCAATCGTGTATTTTTACTTGAACATAATCCCCTTTAACTCCCTTTCCTTTCGGAAAAACAACCATCGAGTTTCTACTCGTTCTACCACACATGTGCTCACTTGATCTTTTAGACTCCCCTTCTATTAACACTTTTTCTGTCAAACCAATTCTCTTTTTATTAGACTCTAAGCTAAATTTTAATTGTTTTTCAATAATCTCTGAAAGTCGACTGGATTTCACTTCTTCAGGTACATCATCTTCAAATTTACGTTCTGCAAGAGTTTTAGGCCTCTCAGAATATTTAAACATGTAAGCAAAATCATATTTTACAATATCCATCAAAGAAAGCGTATCCGAATGTTCCGAATCCGTTTCTCCACAAAACCCAGAAATGACATCTGTTGAAATAGCACAATCAGGTATTATTTTGTTTATTGCCTCAATTCGCTGTAAATACCATTCCCTCGAATAGCCTCGATTCATTCGTTTTAATACAGCTGAATTACCCGATTGTACAGGCAAGTGAATGTAGTTACATAAATTCTCATATTTTGCCATTGCATGTAAAACGTCATCGGTCATATCCTTGGGATGAGATGTCGAAAAACGCACCCTCAAATCAGGTGATACCTTCGCGACCAGTTCCATTAACTCGGCAAAGTTCACCGTTGATTTTTCAGGATTTTTAATTTCTCCTTTATTCGTAATATTCCAGCGATAGCTGTCGACATTCTGTCCTAATAAAGTTACCTCTCGGTATCCTTTTGAAAAAAGCTCTTGGCATTCCTGAACTATTGTTTCAGGATCTCTAGAACGCTCTCTTCCCCGAGTAAAAGGAACTACACAAAAAGAACACATATTATCACAACCTCGCATGATCGTAACAAAAGCAGAAACTCCTCCTTTATCTAAACGAACAGGAGATATATCTGCATAAGTTTCGTCTCTAGACAATAACACATTAACGGCCCTTTGACCCGTTCCTACCTCATCAATTAAGTTTGGAAGGTCTCGATAAGCATCCGGACCAGCAACCAAATCGACTAGCTGTTCTTGCTCAAGCAGTGATTTTTTCAATCTTTCAGCCATACAACCCAGTATCCCCACAACCAAATCGGGATTATCGTTCTTTTTCTTTTTGAATTCGGTTAACCTGTTTCTAACGCGTTTTTCAGCATTGTCCCTAATTGAACAGGTGTTTATTAAGACCACATTTGCCTCATCTATATCTCTTGTGGTAGAATAACCATTAGTATTCATTATTGAAGCGACGACCTCACTATCAGAAAAATTCATTTGACA
>DAIPZI010000114.1:0-4299 GCA_036782275.1 Crocinitomicaceae bacterium | reverse complement strand
CCTTTATCTCGTATGGTTTTCCTGCTTATTCATAACCCCTTATGTTATGTCTCAAGATATTCATTGGTCACAATTTAATGATAACCAGCTATTTCAAAACCCGGGACATGCGGGGCATTTTGACGGAGACTATCGTTTTATAGGTAATTACAGGGATCAATGGCGGAGTGTAACCGTTCCATTTAGCACAATGGCCTTCTCCATAGATGGGAAGTTTAAAAATTTGGGAATAGGGATTAATATGTTCAACGATCAAGCTGGAGATGGAAAGTTCAGAACAGTAGAAATGCAAGGAAATATTTCATATGCTATAAAACTCACCGAAGATTCAACTCATGTCATACGACCTGGAATTAATTTTGGAATGAACCATCGTCAAATCAATTGGGATGCATTGTATTTTGACAATCAATACAATGGTTATGTTTTCAACCCAAGCGCCCCATCGAACGAAACATATGAAAGCTCAAGAAAAACAAACATGTCTACTGGAGCAGGAATAGTTTATGAATATTTTAGAGACAATAGGTTTAAAGTTCTAGCAGGCGTTGGCGCATTCAACTTAAATCGACCCAACCAAGGATTTTACAACCAAGAAATCCCAAGAGAAATCCGATACAACACCTTTGTTAAAGGAACCTTTCAGCTCAATGAAAAATGGGATATTGTGCCGAGTGCTCAATTTTCTAGTCAAGGAGTTTACAAAGAATTGGTCCTTGGTGGTTCTGGTAAATATTATTTGGATCGAAAGAAAGACGTCTACTCTGCCTTATATGGAGGGATGTGGTTTAGAAATAGAGATGCTGCATACCTATCATTTGGGTATGATTATCAAGACTTATTTGTAGGAATAAGTTATGACATTAATTTTTCAAAGTTGGTTCCCGCCAGCCACTTGAGAGGTGGTGTTGAATTTGCTGTACGTTACATTATTCGAAAATTCAAACCAAAACGCATTATTCATAGAGTATGCCCAGATTATATTTAATAGTTTTTTTTATTGCCCTTTGTTTTACAGGATCTTCTCAAAAGAAATTAAAAAAGATCATTTCATTTGCTGACGAGCAATACGAACAAGGTGATTATTACTATGCATTGGATTACTATAAGCAAGCGCTCGACCAAGATTCAAATTCTATTGAGCTACTATGGAAATATGCTGAAACCCAAAAGGCATACAAAAATTATATTGAAGCAGAAAAATATTACGGTAAAGTATACGCTAGAGAACAAACCACAATCTATGAAAACAGCCTACTTAATCTAGGGTTGATGCAAAAACAAAATGGAAATTATAAACAAGCCATAAAGACGTTTAAACTTAGCGTTAAAAAGCTAAGCGGAAAGGGTGCTTCCTGGTTTTACAAAAAATCTGTGAGAGAAGTAGAGTCAACCAAATGGGTGCTTGAAAATAAAAAAGATGATTTAGATTCTTTAATACATTTACCGTTAACTGTAAATTCTTATGATGCTGAGTTTCCTCATGACTTCAAAGACAATAGACTTGTTTTCTCATCATTAAAAGCAGACTCCTTAAGCAATAAGGAGGAAGTATATAGCCAGTCCTACCGAAACAAACTTTATTATTCAGAACGTGACAGTCTCGGTAAATTCAAGTCATACAAAATCAATAAAGACCTTCTCAATGATGACAACAATTATGGAAATGGCACCTTTTCAAGTGACGGAACTAAATTTTATTACAGCACATGCAATGATAACGGATTCAGTTACACTTGTAAAATTTTAGTAACGAGCTATGTCGATGGGAAGTTTGAAGTTATTGACACATTAGGTACTTCCATTAATCAAAAAGGAAAAAACAGTACTATGCCGAGAATCGCTAATATTGATGGCCAAGATCACCTTTTCTTTTGCTCGAATAGGAGAGGCGGTGTTGGGGGATTAGATATTTGGGTAGCCGAAAGCATTGATGGTATTAAATTTAAGGAGCCACGAAACATTTCCTCAATTAATACTTTTGAAAATGAAATCTCACCGTGGTATGACAACGAAGAGAACAAACTCTTCTTTTCATCAACATGGCATAATGGTTTTGGTGGACAAGACGTTCATTACAGTGTTTATATTGATGGAGTGTTCTCAAGCCCTATAAATGCACTCGAGCCTATCAATAGTCCTGCTAATGACATGTATTATTTTAAGCATGACGATACTACATATATGGCATCAAACCGTTTAGGTGGATATTATTCAAAGAACCCTACCTGCTGTAGTGATATTTATATGGATTATCCAAAAATTGAACTGCTAACAGAAACTTCAGAAGACACTATAGCAATTACAGAACAAGTAACTAAAATCCTTCCGATTACCTTGTATTTTAGAAATGATGAGCCCGACGCCTCTACGATGAAAACATCTACCAAACAAAACTACATGAGCACATATAAGTTATACGTGGATCGATATGATTACTACAAGAAAGAGGTAGCAAAAGGCTTGGGCACTGATGAATCAGGAAAGTTGGTAAATGAGCTTGTTGATTTTTTCTCAAATGAGGTAGATAAAGGGGCTAGCGACTTAGAATTATTTAAAGCAATGGTATTGGATGAATTAATGACAGGTTCAGAAGTATCCATATTTGTTAGAGGGTTTGCCAGTCCTGTTGCCAATACCGCATACAATATTAACCTCACAAAACGACGAATATCTTCATTAATCAACTATTTCAAAGAAACAGATAATGGAGTGTTTAAAAAGTATTTGAAAAACTCTCCCGCAGTTAAAGGAAAGTTGTTCTTTTCAACGGCACCTTTTGGCGAATACGCTGCCGATCAAACGACAAGCGATGACGTCGTAATCCAAAATGAATCTGTGTTTTCTAAGGCAGCGGGAATAGAAAGAAAAATTGAAATTGAAAGCATGACCATTAAGAGAAACAAAACTGTTTTCCCTTTGAGCTCAGATGATTTTGTGAAAAACCTTAAAGAATCTAAAAGTGGGGAGATTCTTAATACGACATTCGAACTTAAAAACACCTCGAATGCTCAAGTAAGATTACAGATCGGTAACGACAACAATGTTCTTAAAATTAAAGAAAGCTCCACTGAATTGGCTCCCAATACGACCAGTACAATCAGTGTGCTATTTGATACCAAAGGACTCAGTGGCCATCAATCTCAATCTTTTAAGGTTTCTGCAGATGGCTATGAAGGAGAATTACTGTTTTTCATTAATACCGAACTAAAATAAGTCATACAAAATTCCGAGAAATAGAATTTTGTATCGAAGCCATTTTTTCATCTTCTAAATTTAACTTTGGTTGGTCAAAAGACACGTCTGTTATGTCATTTAATGGAATTAAATGAATGTGGGCATGTGGGACTTCAAGACCTATAACGGTCATTCCTACGCGTAAGCAAGGAACAGATTTCTCAATGGCTTTCGCTGTTCGTTTTGCAAAAACAATAAAGTCGCGAAGTGTTCGATCGTCTAGATCAAAAATTTTGTCCTCTTCAATTTTTGGAACGACTAATGTATGCCCCTCTTTTAAAGGGTTTATATCTAAAAAAGCATAAAAGTTCTCATCTTCTGCTACTTTGTAAGAAGGCAGGTCTCCATTTATAATTTTAGTGAAAATAGTTCCCATTATCTTGAGATTTCACAAATCTCAAATTTCAATGAGCCTCCAGGTGTTTTGATTTCCGCAATATCACCCACAGATTTCCCAACCAATCCCTTTCCAATTGGTGATTCAATCGAAATCTTTTTAGCTTTTAGATCCGCTTCATTTTCGGCAACCAATGTATATTCAATCTCCATAGCATTCACAAGATTTTTGATTTTAACCTTTGAAAGAATATAAACTTTTGAAGCATCAATATTGGAATCATCTATCAAACGAGCATTAGCAATTACATTTTCTAGCTTAGAGATTTTCATTTCTAAAATCCCTTGAGCCTCTTTCGCTGCATCATATTCAGCATTTTCAGATAAATCTCCTTTGTCTATTGCCTCACCTATCTGGGCAGATATGGCGGGTCTTTGAACCATTTTTAGCTCTTGTAACTCATCTTTCAGGTTTTGCAAACCCTCAGGAGTATAATAATTAATCTTCGACATAATATCGTAGTAAAAAATTTAAATAATAGGCTTAAATCCTATTCCAATAAAGTTTAATGAATTTAATTTAAACTAATCGTTGCTCCAATAGTATGGATTGTTCCGAAAACACCCGCAAATCTAGCACAATATTCTAGACCTAAAGCGGTTTTGTTTTTACCTACGAGTGCATCGATTGAAAAGCCAGCTGACGGACCAATCAAAGCATTTGAT
>DAIPZI010000113.1:2534-4328 GCA_036782275.1 Crocinitomicaceae bacterium | reverse complement strand
TAACACTTGACTTAACGATTACCAACTCAAATACTGGAACAGACGTCATCACATCATGCGACAGCTATACTTGGATTGATGGGAACACCTACACTTCGAGTAACAATAGTGCAACAGTGGTTCTTTCAAATGCTGCAGGTTGTGACAGTACGGTAACACTTGATCTTACAATAAACAACACGCCTTCATTCACCGTCTTAGGTACTGATCCAAGTGTTTGCAACGCCAATGATGGTAGTATAACGATAAGTGGATTGAATGCTTCTACGAACTACATGTTAGGTTATGATTCCCTATCGATTGTTACTCAAATCATTACCATTACAACTGATGCCTCAGGGGAATATATCATTTCGGGATTATTTGCAGGTATATACGCTAATTTCAATATTGAATCGAACAACTGTCAATTCACCTTATCTCAAACTGTGGACTTGAACAATCCTGGAGCACCATCGATTGATCCTTTATCAAACATTACAGAATGTGATTCTTATATACTGCCTGTAATCACAGGGATTAATCTTTCTGGTAATGAAGGGTACTACACGCAGAGTAATGGAGGAGGCATTCAGCTGATCTCCGGAGAAGTGATAACCACCTCCCAATCCATTTATCTTTATGATATTTTAGGAACTTGTGCTGATGAATCTAATTTTACCGTTACCATAGATAACACCCCCTCATTCATCAACCCTGGTCCGCAGGAAGTCTGTGAGAGTTATTCCTTACCTTTAAGTATCTCCGGAACGAATCTATCAGGTAGTGAGAATTATTATTCGGACCTTCAGGGTAATGGAGGGACAGTGATAACGGATGCAATTACCAGTTCACAAACAGTGTATATATTTGACGTGAACGGGGCATGTAGCAATGAGGTGTCTTTCGATGTTACGGTCAACGATCTGCCTACATTATTGAACTTTACGGGAGAAGGAATATACTGTGAAGGAGATGTCGTTAATAATCTGTTTGCAGAGGTAAGTGGCACCCCGAATTTTACATTAGATTATACTTTGGATGGAATTTCAAATTCTTTAAACTCAAGTATTTCTAGCATAGACTTGGGAAATACGTCAGGAGTTTATATCTTAACGGCACTAAACGACAATTATTGTAGTGTTCTATTAAATGCTACACAGACTATAACTATAAATTCTATACCTGATATGCCCATTGTATCACAAGATACGAGCTATTGTGAAAATTCTCAAGTATCTGATTTTCAGGCTTTTGGATCATTTGATTCGTACACATGGTATTCTGATGAGGCATTGTCTCAAGTGATCGGGAATTCTGAAACGTATACACCATCAAATTCAATAGGAACAACAACTTATTATGTTACTGGAACTGAAAACGGCTGTGAGAGTCTTCCTTCTGCAGTTACAATAACTTTCGAAAATTGTGATATTATTATTCCTACTGCATTTACGCCCAACGATGATTCAGTAAATGATACTTGGGAAATAGGAAATATTGACGACATATACCCAAGTAATGTGGTAAGTATTTACAACAGGTGGGGAAGCAAAGTTTTTGAATCTACTTCAGGAACTTACAATGATGAACCTTGGAGTGGTAACTATAATGAAAAGAAGCTTCCCGTGGGATCGTATTACTATATTATTGAGTTTAATGACAACTATACTCCAAATGCTACTGGAATTGTCAGTATTATAAATGACTAACTATGAAAACGACTATTTTTATTTTTGCGTTAATAATTTGTGGAGCGTTAAATGCGCAACAAATACCACAATATTCGCAGTTTCAAAGAAACCAATTCATGAT
>DAIPZI010000113.1:0-2524 GCA_036782275.1 Crocinitomicaceae bacterium | reverse complement strand
ATTCATGATAAACCCTGCTGCAGCCGGTGTTTATGATTTTGTAGACATTACGATGTCAGGGCGTTGGCAATGGTTAGGCGTTGATGATTCCCCAAAGACATCTTATTTGGCCTTTTCTGTGCCTGTTCGTTTTACACCCAAATATTACAATCCTGGAATCAGAACGAGTAGTGGCCCTGTGGAAAATCCGGACATCAAAACTGGTAAATTAAAACATACTTTTGGTGGACAGCTTTTGGCTGATCAGTATGGTGCGTTCAGAAAGTTTTCTTTTTCAGGAACCTATGCGATTCATATGCCGATAACCAAAAAAGTAAATTTGTCTTTTGGCGTTAAAGCAGGATTGTCGAATAATTCTTTTTTGGCTGACCAAGCTCAGGTTCTTAACATTATGGCACCTGATCAGAATCAATATAACGATGATACTTATACTGATTTTATAAAAAACCAGTCTAATAAATATATTATGGATGTGGGAGCCGGATTATATTTGTACTCTAAAAATTTGTTTTTTGGTATTGCAGCCGAGCAATTAACCCGAGATATGGTTGAATTTGGTCAGGGGACTGCGAATTTTGACCCTCAATTGCATTATTCGATTCTTGGAGGCTATAAAATTCCGATTAATAATAAGTTTACATTAACACCAGGTTTTTTAATTAAATATATGACACCAGCACCTGTATCAATCGATGCGAACATTCAACTAGAGTATAAAAACTGGTTGTGGATGACATTGGGTTATAGACATACTGATGCGGTTATAGCCATGGTTGGAATGAACATTAGTAAAAGATTTAAGTTTGGTTATTCATACGATTTTTCAATTTCTCGATTTAACAGCTACAGTTCGGGAGGTCATGAATTAACCTTAGGTTTAATGATAGGAAGATAATAAGAGAGTTATGAAGAGTTGTTTAAACGTTTTATTTGTAATTATTTGTAATGTGAGTTTTTCTCAATTTACAGATATTGAGCCACCACACAGAATAGGTGGAGAAGTCAACACGCAGTATGAGGAAAATTTTCCAATTTTTTCGAGGGAAACCTCAACCCTTTATTTCTCGAGATCGTTTGATTCAAGTTCAATCGGGGGATATAATGACCAAGACATCTGGAAAAGTGAACGATTGGAGGATAAGGATTATAGCAAAGGAGGCGAATTGCACGCCCTCAACAATAAATTTAATAACTCTATCGTAGGTTTTAATGCAGATGAATCCAGAGTATATTTGCTTGGAGCTTATCATGGTAAAAAGGATCTTAAGAAAGGAATAGCATATGCAGATCGAAAAGGGAATGGCTGGAGTGCTCCTCATGATTTAAAAATTCCAGATTTAGATATTGAAGGCAGTTTTTATGGCTTCCATATTAATCGAGAATCGAATACGATAATCATTTCATATGAAGGTCCTGATTCCAAGGGAAAGGAAGATCTTTATTTCTCTCAATTAATTGATGATAAATGGACTGCTCCTGTTTCTTTAGGTGCAAGTGTGAATTCTTCTGGGTATGAGATTTCTCCATTTTTATCTGATAATGATGACACATTGTATTTTTCATCTAATGGCCATGGTGGTTATGGTGACGCTGATATTTTTTATTCATTGAGAAACGGTAATTCTTGGGATTCGTGGTCGGAACCTGTGAATTTAGGAGGTGTAATTAACTCGCCTAAGTTTGATGCCTACTTTACCATATTTGACCATTTCTTTTACTGGTCGAGTAATCGAGATTCTGAATTGAGTGACATCTATTATTCATCTTTTTTACCTATCCCTCCTTTATATGCCTCGGCTGAAGGTACAGATGTTTCAGTATTTGAGGGATCAGATGGTAAAATTGACCTCACTCCTAACGGAGGGGTTGCGCCTTATGCATTCAAGTGGTCTAATGGAAGTGAAACTGAAGACCCTGAGGGACTTGTAAAGGGTGTTTACACAGTTGTGGTTACCGATGCAGCCAATCAAACGGTAGAGGTCGAGGTTCCAATAAATCAACCAGACCCTGTGGTTCAAATCGTTGAAGTTAAAAAGGAACCCGTTGAAACAATTATTTATTTTGACTTAAATTCGAGCTTCCATAATTCAGCGAACAAATCCACTTTAAAACAATTTGTTGGTGATTTTGCTGATAAAGAAAATATAAAGCTTTCAGTTGTATCGCATTGCGACAGAAGAGATACAAAATCATATAATATTTGGTTATCAAAGAAAAGAATGGAGACAACCGTTGATTATTTGGTTTCAAAAGGTTTTACTCGAGAGCTCATAACAGGATCTTTCAAAGGCGAGGATGAGCCCGATGTGATATGTAAAAGTTGTTCAGAGGAACAATTCACAAAAAACAGAAGAACGGTTATTCAAGTCATCGACTAAACAAGTATCTTGTTAATTTCAATTAAACTTTGTTCACACCCAACTGTAATATATTACCTTTGATAAAGAAATGATCAATAATCTATTGATGGTTTAAATTAGGTAAAAATGGAAATTCTCACACTTACTTTTCAATTAGGAGTCTT
>DAIPZI010000112.1:0-4428 GCA_036782275.1 Crocinitomicaceae bacterium | reverse complement strand
AAATCGTAGTGCGTAAAAAAAGTCTGGTCCTCTAAATAATCCCATAGTTATATTTGTTTCAGTTTGTTAGCTATACTCAAATCAATATTTATATCTTGATAAGTATTCGCTTGTAAATAATTTAAATAAATCATAAATGTTTTAAGTGCAGGCCACAAATTTTCATCAACTCTAAAGAAAAGCATTCGCGTTGCAGCGTGTATTTCAAACACATTGTAAATCAAAATTATGTGGTTTAAAAGTAGTTTTTCTTGTAATTTGCCAGAACCTCTATATCTTCTAAGCAATCTTACTATGTATTTAAATGTTGATAAATCGCTATAGAATTCATCCATAGTAAGACACCTTTTATTAGTGTAGTATTTAGCAGCAAATAATTCAAAATTTTGACTCGTTAATTCGTCAAATAGTTTGTCCATATAAACTATTTATCCCACATTTATGTTACAGCTTTATTGACGAATACTAATTATTAATAAGAAAACACATGACAAAAGAATAAGAGTTATTACTCCATCAGCTATCAAATCAGATGTCATTTTATTTCTACGATTTAATTTAATTCACCAGCTAATGCTTCATTAACAGGAGGTTCGTGACCCCACCCTAAGGCTTTCAATCTTTCATGATCTTCAGGCTTTTCGGCTCTTTCCTTTTCTCCTGTTTCTGGATCGTACATCCAGTGAGGTTCAAATCCCTTAGACTCACTTAATTCATCAGCCAATGCATCGTTAATTGCTTTATGAATTTCAGGCGTTTTAGAATCAATGTATACTTTATTACCAGATTTTCTCTTCATGATTCGCACTTTAGTTCCTTTACCGTGATATTTGTTCTTAAGCTCTTTTGCTTTTTCATCATCGGTTGTAACAATTGTACGTGTGTCTGTTTTATAGTCAACAGCAGGAGCAGCTTTCTTTGGAGGATACTCTTTATTAATAAACTCTTCAACAGCTTTAGCAACGTCAGCAACTGTCATTTTGTCATCGAATCTAACAATTGTTTTGCTTGAATCAGAATCTACAAGGTCTGAATTTCCATCAACATAAACATCAAATTTTTTCTGAGCGTGATCAGATAGCAGTTTATTTATTGCCCTTCTAAAAGCTTTAACTTCTTTAAAGGATCCACCAAACGCGAAATAGCTTATGGTTTTACCATCTCTGTTTTTTCCTTTAACAAAAACTTTATCGTTTGGTCTAACTGCTTCATCAATTTTTGTAGATTCGTTTGGCTCTGGAATATCGTAAAGGTCTACATAATTGCGGCCCTTCTTAGAATACACTTTTTGGACATAGAAGTTTTTACCACTAGTAAAGTAATACTTCATAAAGAGGTTCTTTTCCAATTCTACGAATCCGCTAGAAAAAGAAGCTTGTTTAAAATCAGCTTTTGGATACAACTTAAGAACATCAGCTTTATTTTTTGCTTTTTCAAGTTTTTTATCGTAACTACTTACAAACTTTGCTTCATTAACCTGAACCTCAGATTTTACTTTATCTTTTCAACCATTAGATTCTTCAATATCGCTTTCAGCAATATCTTTCATTTTTTGATGAAGTTCCTTAACACGTTCTGTGTGACCATCGATTGATTTCTCAAGAGCTTTGTAAGCATCAGTGTTCTTTTCGGTATCTCTAAGTTTCTTTTGAGCTTTACTCTTTTTATCTAAAGCTTTATTAATTTTCTGCTTTATTTCAAGCTTTTTTCCTCGTACTGCCAACTTGTGTTTTTTGTCAGCACGATCCTGTCTTCCAGATTTAGTAACACGACTTTTTACAGCCTTACCTAAAGCGGAAGCTCCTTTTTTAAGCAATCCACCAATAAGCTCATCAATTTGTTCTTCAGAAAGTCCTTTTATAGCTTCGTCGATAGCTTTTCCAGGATCGGCCGATTCCTCAATAAAGCCTGCAAGAAATCCGTCATCCTGCCAACCCATAGGATCTTTCAAAATACCTTCGAGGTCTTTCTTTTTACCGGAAAGCTTAACCAGTGGCATTCCACCACCAGGACCTTTCATTGTTATAATTTTCGCTTTAACACGGTACTTTTTAAGAAGCTTTGCAAATTCAATTGATTTTGGATCGGCAGTGTCAACGTCAATAAATGCTTCATCAAGATCGGCTGATTCGTCAAGATTAGTTGACTCACTCTGGCCGTACTGAAACTCAATTTCTTCCCAAACAGAAATGACTTTATCGATAGCTTTCGCCATATCCTTAAAGTCACCATCGTACTTTCCTCCAAGCGCTTTGTTAACACCCTTATTCACCGCTGATCCGACTTTTAGTTGATTCTCTAAAGCATAAATGCGTTCAGCTGCCATTTTTACACCTGAGCTCATGGTAGCTTCATCAAGTTCAACTGATTCGCCAAGGATTTTCTTGGCTACTTCAACATCCATTTCAGTAGGGAATTTCTTACCGTCAAATTCAAATTCGTCATCACCAGCAACTGCAGCTTTTGCAGCAGCTTTGGTAAATTCATTTGCTTCGTCGATATCTTTTTCTGTAAGAGGAGTTGAGCCACGACGCTTTCCTTTATCAATCGAATGGAGATCGACAAAGTCTTTGTCTGAAGGCTGAACCTCAGTTTCTTTTACTTTTTTATTTTCAAGTACTTCTCTTGCCGCTTTGGCAATTTTTTTCGTTAAATCGTCTTGGTACATGATTCTATTTATATTGTTATGGGTTTTCTTTAGCTTTTTGAATTCTATCAGCTTCTGCTTGTTTTATAGCTGGAATAAGTTTTTTAGAAAGTTTTTTTATTAGTCCTTTTTTCTTTTCGAGTTTTTTGTCAATTTGAATTTTCTGAGAATATGTCATTGAAGAATAGTCACCTTTAGCTAATTTTTTTCTAACAATGTCTGTAGCCTTTTTAACGGATCTTGATTTCAACTGATCAAAAGAAGCTTTTTTCTTCATTGCCAACTTTCTTTTCATTTGAATTTTTGGCATTAACCTTTTCATTACACGGCTTCTTGCTATTCTTTGTGCAGGATTTAGCGGCTTTTCCAGCAAAAATTGTTTAAAGCTTATCATATCATTTTCCTCCCGATAATAACCAAATTATTCCTGCAACAGCACTAGTAATTAACGCAGATATTGTTGTAAAAGCAACAGCTCTTACGGTTTTAATCGTCGATTGAGTATCTGATTGTGTTGCTTCAAGTGTTCGTAAACGTTTATCTTGATCAACCATTTTGTTAAGAATCATTCGGGTTGTTTCGTCAAGACTAACAATTTTTTCTTCAGCACGAGCTAAAGCAATAACAGCTTCAGTCATCTTATCAATTTTTTCTTCAATACGATCTAAGCGTTTATTGTCCTCTTGATTCATATAATTATTTTACTATTTATAATATCTAATACCTTTAACCGCCAAATTCGTGTCCAGCGACACGTTTCATTTGTTTCTCAAATTCTTTAAAATCAGGCTTTTCTTTATAAAGCTTAATCGAAATTTCTTCTCGTTCCTTTCCCTTAATTCTCCATTTATAACCATCTGCCTTATGTTCGTCCTTTGTTGTCTTTACTACACGACGTTTAAAACCATCTTCCCAAGTTTCTCCTTTATATTTGCCTTCTCCTTCGTCTATAGATTCTTTCCGAACCTTTGCTGCTAAATCTTTATCCGCTCCGCCCCATGTGCCTTTACTTTTTGTAACGAAAGAATTGACACGTGCATACGCCCATTGATGAGGAGTTGCTCCTGGACGGTGGCCTGTTTTCCATGCAGCCATCCCGCGGTCAAATACCTTTTTTAATATACCATATGGCATGCCAGATTCTTCCGCTTTTTTCTTAAGTCCGGCAATTTGTTTTTCTTCAAGTGGTGTAAGCTTTTTGTAAGCTTTAACTAACTCGTCTGTTCCTTGATCTAAACCTTCTTTTTTACCAAATTTTTTATGGTATGCTTTCGTGTGCTTAGAAACCTTTGTCTTTGCCCGAGCATCTCCTGGGGCTTTCTTATAAGCTTTAGGATCATCATCATCCATTTTAGCTTGTTTATTAAACTGAGCTTGGCGTTTTGCTGTAGTCGATTTTGATAAATCTTTTTTATAAGAAGGATTGATTTTTTCAACAAAATGTTTTTTGTTTTTTGAATCAATAACGTAATTTGACTTTCTTTCTTTAATTATGATTTCATCATTAGACTCAGTAACAGCAGAGTCTCCGACATTAAATATTTCGCCTGAAATATATTGCTCTCTTTTTTCTGAAAGACTTGGTAATTGAACATGTTTACGAAAACTAACCTTTTCTTTTAATCCCATTCTCTTTCGAATTAGATTAAATAGTGTCATGTCTTCTCCGTATTCCTTTGGTAATCCCTGACTAAATGATTTAAAGTCACCATCAATTGCTGCAGCCCGCATTTTAGAAGCACTCATTCCTTCAACACCTTCTGCGTCTGGGTCTCTTTCGC
>DAIPZI010000111.1:0-4514 GCA_036782275.1 Crocinitomicaceae bacterium | reverse complement strand
GGATATTCCTCAAAAAAGTCGTTTAAGACCATGGTGGCCTGAGAATGGTTGTATATCCCTTCATCACCATCAAGCACTAAAAGGACGACATCTTCGCAATTCGAAATAATGTATTCTGAATTGTTTGATTCAAATGAATTTTCAATTTCCGAATACGGTAGATCGCTTGGATAAGCAAACCCAAAAAGTAAAAATTGAAAATAAATAAGGGCACTAGCCATTTTTATATTTTAGTATATTTTAACAAATTTCATGCCATGCTTGCATGAATTAATATCAAAAAATGAACACACAATATAGAAAAGATATTTAACTATTAAAAGAACTTTTTTTATTCGATAGTAACCAATGATTATTTATCAATACCATTGATTATTGCTTTACAATTTTAATACGGGTATTTTTATTATTGACACTCACCTCAAGATAATAGATTCCTTTAGCCACATTTGATAAGTCGATTTGTCTGTTTTGAACCTCAATTTTTTCTACCAGTACGCCAAGATTGTCCGTTAATTCAATTTTTTTCAAATCATTGAGCGTAGTAAACCCATTTAAATGAATTATATCTTTGGTCGGGTTGGGATACAAACTCAAGCCTGTAAGTTCTTCTGATGACTGTCCTACAAACTCAATCGTAATGCACTCTGAAGTGTCAATACAATTGGCTTGAGTCACAACTACCGCATAGCTGCCGTTGGCTTGAACCTCATAACTATTCTGGTCTTGTCCCTGTATCGCTGAAAAATCATTTTCACAATCCACCCATTGATAACCAGAATTAATAGCCATACTTTGCAATTCAAGGTCGTTGATCGTGGTATTTATATTTACGGTGTCAATAATTAAGTTTAGATATACGATACTATCACAGCCGTACTGATTGCTCAGAGTAATACTCGGGGTATTCGTACTTGAAGTATAGGTGTTTCCATCTTGCCATAAGTATGAAAAACAAGCTTGTTGAATATCTAAAGATTCATCGAGTTGACGAGTGATAATATTATTTATAACGAGACTGTCCCAGCCAAATTGGGATCCACTTAAATGACTGATATGACTTGAATCTTGAGACATATCCGTCCAACTCACTCCATCAGGAAAGGAAAAACCTTCTCCATAACAAATGGTATCATTGGCCAAAGTAACGATCGTAGGAGCATCACGGAACCCGAGTAATTTCATTTCCGAAGTGTTTCCGTCGTAGGCAAACTCAGAAAAAGAATACGGATCAGAGCTCAATAAATCAACACCATCACTTGAGCTTAGTTTAAAAAGTGGGTAGCTATCAGAAAAAGGACTTGTTCTTAGTTGAAGTCCATTATCAAAAGGGGTTGTTTGCTCAATGATTTCCTGATTATTAAATTCAAATAAATACCTTAAGCTGTCTACATCATTTATAGATGCTACATAAGAAGTATCCAAACCATGACCAATAAGGTCATACTCCAATATTGTATTTTTTACAGAATCAACACTGGCTCCCAACACATAAAAATACCGAAAGCTCATGGCTTTCCCAAAACCAAGTTGGTCTCCAATTGGCTGACGAATCATTTCAAAAACATGATAATCTCTAAGATTATTTACATTGGACAAATTCCCAGCATCTCCATATCTAAATTTATTTCCATAGGTATTTGTGGTCGTTGGATGGGCCATACCAAGTGTAGGTGAATCTCCCTCAATATGATTTGACCACGCTACCCAGCCCCCGGTGTTTGCGGTTTGAATAACCGGTGTTTGACCGTATAATCCTGTAGTTAAATTGTAGTCGTGAGCCGGAGTCGAAATAAAAAAATGGTCCAGTGACGAATTCCGAACACCACCCCAAGGAACATTTAAAAAATTCATATTATCCTGACCAAAATTATAAATCATATTATCCACCTGAATAATCCCCTTTCCTTTATTGGTGTATTTAGTATAGTATAACAATCCGGCATCATGGTTGATGTTCTGTAAGTCTTCTGTATGCGCTTGCTGTCCCCAATTCACGACGCTGTATGATTGCTCATCAATATTAGAGTATTCCGCTAAAATTGGCGAATAAAAGGGTTCTGTTTGTTCGGGTGTTTTTAGATACACTCCCGCTTGATGGATAAAATAAGAAGAATCAGGGGGATTATGAATACTCCCATCCACACTAACCAGTTGCCATACTTCATCTACCCAAGGTGCATAGGAATGTCCTCCACCATAGCTGGGCTGAACCCAGTTCGGATTAACCCATTGTGGAGGAACAGATTCACCAAAAACTCCTCTGAAAGAATACAATTGTCCTCCTTTACCAATTCGTATGTCGTATGAGGTGTTTGGGTTTATACTATTTTGATAGCTCATCTGATTGTGAAAGACCACACTTTCCGGAAAACTATCTATGGCCCAAGATGAACTGGATTGAGAATAAACATCTGAATAATCAAATCCAGAGGAATCCACAATGGGCAAATCACTTTCAAAGTAAAATTTGGTGAGTAACTCCTGAGGTGTTTGAGCCTCTGTATTTCGAGCAAATAGAAACAGAAAGGTGAGCAGACAGAGTTGGGATATTTTCATAATTGAGTATGGAATAAAATAATTTAGCGCAACAAATATAGGACAATATACGCTTACAAAAGAGTGACACTTATGAACGACCTATGGTTTAAATGAAATGGTTTTACCAACAAAAAATAATCACTGACCTTCTAAATTTTAGCTTGGTAGGTAAATAAATCGAAATACCTTCCCTTTGCCTCAATGAGTTGGTCATGAGTACCTTGTTCTGCAATTTCACCCCCTTCTATTACAAGTATTTTATGGGCTTTTCTAATCGTACTCAATCGATGCGCAATCACAAAAGTCGTTCTCCCTTCAGTAAGGGTAGCTAAACTTTTTTGAATCAATGCCTCACTTTCTGTATCTAAATTTGAAGTAGCCTCATCGAGGATTAGGATTGAAGGATTGGCCAAAATAGCTCTGGCTATGGCAATTCTTTGCCTTTGTCCTCCCGATAATTTAACGCCTCGTTCTCCAATTAAAGTATCTAATCCATCGTCAAAACGATCGGTAAATTCATCTACATAAGCCGCCTTAACGGCTTCTGTAAGATTTTCATCTGAGGCATTAGGCCTGGCGTACATAATGTTCTCCTTAATTGTACCCTCGAATAGAAACTCGTCTTGTAAAACTACGCCCAATTGTCTTCTATAACTTTCTAAGGTTACTTCCCTAAGTGGGTGACCATCTATGGTAATTAGTCCTTGATCTGGATTGATAAAGGTGGCAACTAAGCCAGCAATGGTGGATTTTCCAGATCCTGAAGTACCGACAAGCGCAATGGTTTCTCCAGCATTTGCGCTAAAACTAATACTGTGTAATACATCTTTCTCCTCCTCATAAGCAAAAGAAACCTCATTAAAGGATATGGCTCCCTTTATCTTTTCTAGACGAATATTCCGATTCGGGTCATCTGCTTCGCCTGTTTCGTTCATGAGCTCCTCTGTACGGTCTAAACCAGCTAAAGCTTCAGTAAGCTGACTTCCGATATTACTCATTTGAACTATTGGCGCTATCATGAGTCCCAATAAAAAGGTAAAACTTAGAAACTCTCCCAGCGTCAAAGTTTCCATCATAATTTTGTACCCGCCAATACCCATAATTCCTGTGGTGGCCAGGCCTAATAAAAAGGTGGCAGATGAGGTCATAAACGCTGTCGCAGTTAGACTCTTCTTTACATTGATGAATAGTTCATGAACCCCTTTCTCGAAGACTAATGCCTCTTGTTCTGCCGCATTAAAACCCTTGATTACCCGAATACCTCCCAATGTTTCGGTCAGCCTTCCCGTTACTTCTGCATTTATTTTTCCCCTGGCTCTAAAGATGGGTCTAATGACTTTAAACGCTTTTAAAGCAATTACCGCGAAAATTGCCAATGGAATGAGCGTAAATAAGGTCATGGATACGCTAATTTGCAATAAAAGAATTAAAGAGACCACAGCAGTGATGGTCCCTCCCACCAATTGCACCAATCCCGTTCCTATTAAATTCCTAACCCCTTCTACGTCTGTCATGATCCTAGACACTAAGGCTCCAGATTTGGTATTATCAAAAAATCTGATCGGTAGTCCTAGAATTTTCTTTTGCACCTGTGTCCTTAGCTCAGCAATAAGGAATTGGGCTTGTACTGAAAGAATTTTTGTAAGCAAAAAAGAGGTAATCGCTTGTACTAGAATAGCGACAGCTACTACAATTATCAATATTTTTAAGCGGTCGACCTCCTTGTTTGGAATGATTTCATCCATTAATATTTTTAGAGAGAGGGGTGCGACAAAACTTGCAATCTTGCTCACTACAATCAGTAAAAGGCCGATAAAAACCATTTTTCTTCTGGGCCATATAATTGTGGTAAAGGCTTTTAGTATGGATACTTTAGGTTTGCTTTGGTCTTTTTTCAAGTGAGGTGTTTTATTTAGATGAAGCGATGATACAAATAAAAAATGGACCAGTAAAATTACTGATCCGACTTTCTT
>DAIPZI010000110.1:0-4530 GCA_036782275.1 Crocinitomicaceae bacterium | reverse complement strand
TTATTCCTGAGACCTCAAAAGCATTTTTTTTATCCAATTTTTCACCTTCCCAAATCGCAATTAATTCACTTGTTTCCTTTAAGAATAGCACCTCTTTATGTTTGTCCGTTGATGCATCCGGAAACATAACCAATATAGACTCCTCTTGATCTACACCGGATAAATGAAGAATGTCACGGTGCTGCTCAAAGGGCATTGTGCTATCCGCACTTATTGGGAATATGTCATTTGAATTAAAAACAGCAAGTGACTTAGGCTCCATACGTGAAACAAAATTCTTTCGGTTTTTTATATAGAGACTGGCGTCTATTCTTTGATATTTCATGAATATAATTTTTAGCTAATTTACCGAAAAAGGACCAAGGTAGATACATGAAACCTAAAACAATTCAATTCGGAGTCGAAGAAAAAAAAATGGAACTATAAGTCCTTTTAACTTATAAAATCAAATTCGCAAGGAACATTACAGATATCATACGAATCAAGGTATTTTACGCACAAAAGAGTACCTGTAATGTAAATTTTTTAGAGCAAGTGAACTTTTTAGTGCACATTTTGTTTAACTATCAAATTAAAAACTTAAACATTATGAATCATTTATTACTTACAGGCGACTTCAAAGAAATGTTGCCTAACGATTATGTTGGATTTACATTCTTTGTAGGATGTATGGCCATGATGGCCGCTTCAGCCTTTTTCTTTTTATCAATGAACTCGTTTGACCGTAAATGGAAAACTTCTATTTTGGTTTCCGGTCTAATCACATTCATTGCTGCAGTACATTATTACTACATGCGTGACTATTGGGGCGGATCAGTTCATTTAGACGCAGACGGTACGGTTGTAGGAAGTTCTCCAACCTTTTTCAGATACGTCGACTGGGTTTTAACTGTTCCTTTGATGTGCGTAGAATTTTATTTAATTCTTAAAATAGCAGGAGCAACAAAAAAATTAATGTGGACATTAATTGGAGCTTCCGTTGTAATGCTTGTAACTGGTTATTTCGGTGAAGCTGTATATCAAGAAAATGCTGCACTATGGGGATTTATCTCTGGAGCTGCATATTTCTACATCGTTTATTTAATCATGTTCGGAGAGGCAAAAGAGTTGGCGACAAAAGCTGGTGGAAGTGTCTTGAGTGCACACAACATGCTTGTGAAATTTGTTCTAATAGGATGGGCTATTTATCCTCTTGGATACATGATTGGAACTGCCGACGGACAATGGTATTCGTTCATGGGAGACATTGGAATAGACATGAATGTGGTATATAACATTGGTGATGCTATCAATAAAATTGGTTTTGGACTTGTCGTATATAGCCTGGCTGTAGCGTCAACATCCAAAGAGGCAGCATAAGAATTTTCTTTCCTTAATTTAGTTTAAAACGGGGCTTCGGTCCCGTTTTTTTATTTGAACCAACTTGAATATTTGACATAATTAGTGGAAATCCTTTTAACTTCTCCTGCAAATAATTCGGGAGATAAGGATTTGACTTTTTTTGCTGGAACTCCTGCATATATCGTCCAAGATTCAACATGCGTTCCTTCTAACAAAACAGCGCCTGCAGCAATAATACAATTCGACTCGATTAAGCAGTTATCCATAACTATAGCCCCCATTCCTATTAGGACATCGTTACCAATTTCGCAGCCATGAACCAATGCATTGTGACCAATCGAAACATTGTTTCCAATGTTTACTTTCGTTTTTTCAAATGTACAGTGTATGACCGCCCCATCCTGAACATTTACCTTGTTTCCCATTCGAATTGAATTTACATCACCTCGAACAACTGCACTGAACCATATTGAGCATTCGTTTCCCATTCGAACATCTCCAACGACTGTAGAATTTTCTGCTAGCCAGCAGCTTTCTCCAAATGATGGGGACTTTCCCCTGCAAGATTTGATTAATGCCATTTTACACCTCGATTAATTCCAAATCTACTTGTCTTTTTCTGGGGCTCACCTCGTAGATTCGAACTTTTACCCGGTCCCCAAAATTGTATTCTTTTTTGGTTCTAGAACCAACTATTCGGAAGGAATCTTGATCAAAACGAAAACGGTCACCGGGAATTGCATTCATTGGAACCATTCCTTCACAGTGATTTTCATCCATACGAACATACATACCATGATCAGCAATTCCAGAAATTACACCTTCAAACTCTTCGCCAATAAATTCTTGAACAAATAAGGTGTGAAAATATTTTGTCGATTCTCTTTCGGACTCAGATGCTTTTTTCTCATTACTCGAAATGTGTTTACAAATCTGTTCGAGCCCTTTATCAAATTTATGACCTGATTTACTCAGTTTAGTTTCGAGCATTCGATGAATGATTAAATCAGCATAACGTCTTATCGGGGATGTAAAATGAGTATAATATGGAAATGCTAGTCCGTAATGACCAATATTTTCGACTTCATAAGTAGCTTTTGCCATTGATCTTATTGCCATTGACTGAATCATGGAATATTCATTTTTTAATCTAATGTCGCCAAGTAGCTTATTAATGTTTTTTGATATGCTTTCGGGTTGAGTTAGGTCCACGCTATATCCAAACTTCTTAATAAATACTGAAAAGATATCAAGCTTGGCTGGGTCTGGGGTGTCGTGTACTCGATAAATACATGTTGTCTTTTGTTCTTTTTCCGTGGGCTTACCTAAAAACATAGCTACATGACGATTTGCCAATAGCATAAACTCCTCAACTAATTTATGTGCATCTTTTGAGGTTTTAATCAATATGCCTTCAGGGAATCCATTCTCTCCCAATTTGAATCTCATCTCTTCTGATTCGATACTCAGAGCACCATTCTTTAATCTGCGTTTTCGCATGACCTTGGCGATCTTATCCAATAGCTTTAGCTCTGATGCATGGTCGCCTTCAGCACCCATAATGATCTCTTGTGCCTCCTCATATGTGAACCTCCTGTCTGAATGTATCACTCCTTTTCCATACCATTCCTTGAACACCTTTCCACTTTCATCCATTTCAAATACTGCAGAAAAAGTGTATTTATCTTCATGAGGACGTAGTGAACAGGCTACATTCGATAGTTGTTCAGGAAGCATTGGAATAACTCTGTCAACAAGATACACAGAATTAGACCTCTTCACAGCCTCCTTATCCATGTGGCTATTGGGTTTTACATAATGGCTGACATCAGCGATATGAACGCCTATCTCAAGATTTCCATTAGGCATTCGTTCTATAGAAATGGCGTCATCAAAATCTCTAGCGTCCAGAGGGTCAATAGTAACTGTGAGGGTTTTTCTGAAATCTCGACGTCTTTTTATTTCGTCAGAATCTAATTCAATTTTTACGTATTCCGCCTCATCGATAACTTCTTGAGGGAATTCTGGTTCTATTCCGTGGTTATATAGAATGGATAACATTTCTGCATCATTGCTTCCTGATGCTCCCAAAACCGTCGAGACCTCACCATAGGGAGTATTGGATCCTTTTGGCCATGCCGTGATTTTTGCCAATACCTTTTGACCATGCTTAGCTCCATTCGTTTTGGATAATGGTATAATGATCTCCGTACCCATTCTGTGGTTATCAGGTATGAGAACAGCATCTTTCCTAGATATTCGCAATTCACCAACAAAAAGTACTTTATCTCTTTTTAAAACCTCAACAACGACACCCTCGTCTCTAGATTTCCCTTCTTTAATGATTTTTATTCTGACCTGGTCATTTTGAAGTGCCCTATTTGTATTTTGGGGGGCGATATAGACATCTCTTTCTTCCCCTTCCACAGAAACAAACCCTGCACCTCTTTGGGTAATATCTATATTGCCTTCTAAGTATTTAGAATTTTGAAGACTTTTAAATGTGAAATGATTTACCCTTTCAATTGAACCATGTTTTACAAGCATGTTTAGTTCATCAAATACATTTTGTCTTGAATTCGGATCACGGGCATCAATAATTTGGCAAATTTCTTTATGAGTAAGCTGGTCGCCCTGTTTTTTTTCAAAAACTTGAATTAAGAGGGGTCTTATTGAATTTCTTTTAACGCCTTTTTTGGAATGATTTCTTCTCTTTTTTGACATATGGTAAAAGTAGACAATTAATTGTCAGTGCAGAGATAATTGAAAAGGGTATTGATTAATGCTTTACGATTACTTTTCGCATAATCGATTTCATTCCTGGAATATCAAAAGAAATGATATAAATCCCACTTTTAAATGACGATATATCAATCTTTTCAGAGGATGAAACACTTTTTTGAACCACAAGGTTTCCAAGAACATCAACCATCTTCATTTTGGCACCTTGAACACCACTCATTGACACCTGAATAAAATCAGAGGCGGGATTTGGAGCAATTGATACAGATACCGGCTCCGTATCTTCAATGCCTAGTGGATATTCAAATTCTAAATCAACAGAGTCTATGTAAAGGCTACCATTGTAGGAGACATAATAGCGATAATGTCCGGTTCCGTATGATAAGTCTTGTGGGTCAATAGTTACTTTTAATTTACCATATTCTCCTGCCCCAACGGAAAAAGAAC
>DAIPZI010000109.1:0-4606 GCA_036782275.1 Crocinitomicaceae bacterium | reverse complement strand
TGACCAATAGCAAGAATAATGAATTGAAGTTATTAAGAATGAGGCACTTACTTATCAAAAGCTTATTAACCGGACTTATTAACAATTGTTGAAAACCTAACGAATTCCGATTATATTTGGAGATGCAAATGTAGTTATTCGTTTGCATGTAAAACCTATTATGATGAAATTCCTTTTCTTTTTTCTGTTTCTTTTTGCTTCTTTTTCAGGATTCACACAGTGTGCAGTTGATCAAAGCTATACTGTCGCTGGTATTTATCCTGATCCTTTGCCTACAGGTTATACGGGGCAGTTTTATTCTGAAGACATTACTTTCGTAATGCCTACAGATACGAGTGGAGCGACCATTAACAATTTTGAGATTGTAAGTATTGCTTTGCCCGTTGGATTGGATTGGGTCTGTAATAATGTCGCGAATGGCTGTAATTATAATCCACAGAGTAATGTATACGGATGTATTAATGTTTTTGGAACCCCACTAGTTGCTGGTGTGTATGATGTGGAGGTAAGTATACTTGTTGATGTGACTGCATCCGGCCAAAATATTGACAATATTGCCATTCCTTTTTTCATCACTTTAACCATTGAAATACCGGCAATCGGTAATTCAGGTTTTTCCTCTAGTCCTCCTTCAGGATGTATTCCATTAGAGGTGGAATTCACCAACAATAACCCTGGTCTGCTTTTATATGAGTGGAATTTTGGTAATGGGCAAACAAGTAATGCTGAAAACCCTACTATTCAAACCTATACTCAGGCAGGAAATTATGCTGTTCAGTATGCTGGGTATAATAATCTCGATACCATTGATAACTATACGCTTACAGAAGTTAAGGTGCTAAATGTATCAAATAACTGGTTGGGTGAGCCTTGGGGTTGGGAGCTTCTTAATGGCAATGCTCCAGATCCTTATTTTATTCTACTTGAAAATGGTACGCTGATTTATCAATCATCATACGAATACAATTCATATGGTCCGATTACCTGGCCAGTAAACATCAATCTCAACCCTGCGAATACTTATAAAATTAGAGTAATGGATGCAGATGAAATGGCTGCACAAAGCAATGCTGCTGAGATTACCTATGGTGGGGATGACAATCTTGGAACCCATACGGTTGGTCTTGGAGGGTGCGGGAATTGCGGCGCGGGTGGATATGTAGACATTTCGTATTCCATTTCTTATGAGGAAATATTGCCTGTTCCTTCTGTTCAGAGTCTTGATACAATTGTTGTAGGATCTCCTCCAGGAATTCCCAATGTCGTTTATGATTCCTTAAATTACTCGGTATACACAGATTCGTCTCAGTATACATTACAGTGGTCGCTTGATACAGCATTTTGGACGGGGCACACCAGTGCTGTTGAGGAAATCATTCAATCTGGAAATTACTATGTTACGGCATATAATAATTTGGGGTGCAGTACCACTTCCGATACCGTTTTTGCGGTGTATTGTGATAGTTCTTTCAGCTTTGATGTTTCTATCAGTGCTATTGATGTATTATATGTTTCAGATGTACCCTTTGGATACAATGTCAGCTGGATTTTAGATGGAACGGCCATTCCGGGTTCTGATAATGTAGAGTATACGCCTACACAAAATGGCGATTATGTTGCCGTGATTTCGGATACTTTTGGTTGTGAGTATTTTACTCCTCCTTTCAATTATTTTAATGACGCAAGTATTCAGGAGCTTCAAACAGATTGGTGGTGTTACCCAAATCCCGCACAGGATCAGCTTGTTGTCATGTGGCCACAAAACCTTGGTTTTCATGAGCTTAAATTAAGCAATACTGAAGGAAAGGTGATTCAAAAAATTAGCGTTCAGAATTCTCCACAACTCATTGATGTAAGCTCACTATCCAATGGCTTGTACATTCTTACTGGAGAAGGGGAGAAGGGCACGCTCAAAAAGCGCTTGGTTGTTAGGCATTAATACCTAATCGCAGTTCCGCTTGATTACGGCAATGATCTCTTCTTCGGAAAGATAATTTTTCTTTTTTCTCTTGCGATATCGTTTGGATACCTTCTTGTTTTTTTCAAAAAAAGCGACTCCATCTAATAGCTGAATGCCAAGACCTCGTTTGATGGTTTCCTTGTCAGCTTGTCTTTCTGTTTTGCGCATTTCTCTTTTGTCAAATACGTAAGCCGCAATAAAACCGAGAAGCTCCTTGTTATTCATTGAGGAGTAGTCGATGAGGTGTGCAAATTCGTGCCCAATCCAACCGACCAATGCATTGAAGCTGAGGTCCTGATAATTGATTCCGGTAAGCTCTGGATTATCATTGACAAAAATGCGGTATGACCTTTTGCTTTTTCTCTTGACAATGAAATTGGGACTAGGCTGAGCTTGCATGGTACTTACAAGAGATTTGAGTCGCAGAGATATTCTTTTGTCGTGCAATTCCGGATAATGACTAAGGGCTACATAAAAAGCAAGCGTAAGCCTCTCATCTCTGGTATTCAGGTGTTTTTTCTCACCCATACGTTTTTCGTAGAAGGCCATAGAATCGATGTACTCACTGTAATGGAAGTGGGCCGTATCGCAGTCGATATGAATTTGCTGGGCAATAATGCGATTTGAATACACAATTCCAAGAACAAGAAATAGGGCCATTAAAAGTATTCGCATACTTTAAAGATACAAATATGTCTCATCGCTTTTTGTTAAAAATATTATAATAAAAAAAAGACACCTCAAAAGAGATGTCTTAATATTATGGATTTCCTATTATCTCAACCAATGAGTACAAGAACTTTCTGAATACAGGTATGAGCTGTTTTTTAGCTGTTTGCTTGTGCTTCTATTTCAGCAGTAATAAATTTTGAATCGAGCATATCGATTTGACGTTTAATTTTGTCTTTATCCCATTGAATCCATACGTTTAATGGAATGGCGTAGTTATTTTTCGAGAATTTTCCGACAGCATAGAGCTCGCCGAAATAAGCCGACCAAACTTCTCCATTATTTAATGTGAACGTTTGAAGTCTGCCTTCTGAAAAAGTAATGTCCTCGTAGATTCCATGAATGTTATTCCAATAGGCAATAGCTTCCTCAGGACCAGTAGCTGCAACTGCCGTATCTCCAGCTGTTTGTAGGGTAAAGTCCTCAGTTACAAGTTCATTTACATAAGAGAAATCTGCTTTTGCAAATAAATTCATATTTCTCAATAATGTTTTAGCTTTAACATCACGCGACGTGAAGCTACCGCTTAAGGGATCATTGTTTTCGGTTTTAGTTTTTTCAGGTTTCGTATTATCTGTAGCTGATTCAGAGCACGATGTGACGAATGCTGCAATAAAAAACAGACTGATTAATTTTTGCATTACGATGTTTTTTTGGTTTGTAATTTTTCGAAGATAAGAATATTGAATGAATTCTAATTAAAATGAAAAAGCCACTTTTTAGTGGCTTTTTTAATGTGGCGTAGACGCTTATTTGGTTTCTTCGTAAAGCTCGTCAAGATCAACTGATTCTTCCTCGATGTAGCTATCATTTTTTCTTGCAAATATTTGTTGTCCTTCAGCTAGTGAATTATTTGCATTTTCATAATTCGTAAATGCTTCAATAAACCCTAAGGTGATTTCTGACATCTCATTGGTTGATTCATCCATCAGTTCACTCACTTTTTCAGGTGTAAAGTAGTCTAGTAAATCCCCGTATGCATTAATATAGTTTATGGCTGTGTTTTTGAATTCGGCACCTCCTACTCCTGCAGGAGCAACCTTGTAAATTACATCATGCACTCTTTTCTGTTCTTTCAGACATTCACTAAATATTTCAGGATAATTTGCATCAAGACCATTTTCGATTTGACTATTTAAGTCCATTAATTTTAATTCCAATAATGTAAGCTCAGATATTACGCCGTCATTATAATCCATCGCATTTGAAACACCATCTTCAAAATTAGAAGCATCCTTTTTAATATCATTGAGTTTATCTTTTGGCGTATCATTTCCACAGGAGTTCAGCAGAAGTAGGGAAAAGGTGAGGAGTAATAAAATGTTTTTCTGGATCATAATTAAATGTTAATTAAATAAAAAGCACCCAATATTAATGAGTATAGTGGAGAAGATGGGAGTCGAACCCACGACCTCTTGACTGCCAGTCAAGCGCTCTAGCCAGCTGAGCTACATCCCCGAAGACCGCAAATATAGCACTTCTAGCGAATTTCAAACTTTTTATAAACCGCCAATGTGCATTAAAAGAGAAACAATAAAATTGAATTACCGAATAAGCAAAGATAAACAGAGCTCTTTCAAATGATTTGTAAACGAACTGATGAGTTGATTTTCAATTAAAGTGGAGCGTAATGATATCTCGTATTATCAACAGACTGATCTTCAAGAACCAAAACCTTTTTACTTAAAGAAATCACCCGGTAAATCTTACCTGGATTGTTTATTTGTCTTAGTATTTGTTTATTATAATTACCGTCTAAGGAATACCCCCAAGTCCATTTACAAGACAATGTATCTTGGGATGACTGATTATTGTAACCTAATAAAGTTGGATTATCTGAAATCCTTGTAAATGTAGAATCTGAACCATCAATAGAAAAATTTAAACGGTCAATAACTTCAGTTTCATTCCCCTCAG
>DAIPZI010000108.1:0-4639 GCA_036782275.1 Crocinitomicaceae bacterium | reverse complement strand
AAGAAACTGTTAACTATAGCTCTGACAATTCAGACTTTGAAGTGATTTACAGCCGTCCGTTTAAAAATGGACGACTTATATTTGGCTCTGAGCAAGAAGGCGCTCTTGTACCTTTTCGAAATTATTGGAGAACTGGAGCAAATGCTGCTACAACATTTGAAACTTCAAGTGATATTCTCTTTAACAATGAAATAGTAAAGGCCGGCAAGTATAGACTCTACACAATTCCAAATGTTGGAACCTGGAAAGTTGTGTTAAATTCAGAAGCAGATAAATTCTTAGCAATTTCCGAACCTGATTACTCCAAAGATGTTTTAGCCACAAAGGTTTCTTCAAATGCTAACTTGAAGGAAAGTGTGGAGCAATTTACAATTGATTTCGAAAAAGACTCTACTGGCTTAAAAATGAATCTGAAATGGGATAGAGCTTTGGTGTCAATTCCAATTTATGACAAGATTAAAAGAGTGCTGCCAATCATAACAGAATAAAACATGTTTAGCTTAAAAAATTTGTTTAAAGCTTTAGGGTTTGTTTTTGTTGTTACATTATCCGTTTATTATGCAATTGACACGGTTCAATACAAAAACAACATAATGAGTTTTGAGGATTACGATCCTCCATCATCTTTAATGGTTGAGGGGGAGGTAATAAAAAAGGCTAAATTCACATTTATTGATGTTCACAGTCATTTGTGGAATATGCCCCTGATGGATCTAAACGAGCTGGTTGCAGAGATGGATGAAATAAATATGGGATATATTGTCAACCTTAGTGGTTCAGGATTTGGCCCTCAAACAGCTAAAGACATCTACTTTGATAAATCGACAGAAAATGTCAAAAAGAATCAGCCTGGAAGAATTGGTCTGTTTGTAAATGTTGATTTTAACTCAGTTGATGTTGAAAATCATGTTGAAAATCAAGTAAATATAATACGAAGCTCTGTTGCTAAAGGTGCCATTGGGCTAAAAGTCTACAAGGGGTTAGGGTTGACAAACAAAGACTCCAAAGGAAATCGGGTTGCAGTTGATGATGAAAGGCTTGGGCCAATATGGGAGGTTTGTGGAGAGTTGGGTATTCCTGTTTTAATTCACTCCGCCGATCCTTTCCAGTTTTGGCAAGACAAAGATGATCAAAATGAAAGGTGGTTTGAATTAAAGGAAAAGCCAAACAGGTATTACGGCGACTCAGACTTTATTCCCCCTTTTGAAGATATTATCAAAGAGCAGCATACAGTTTTTGAACGACATAAAAACACAACTTTTATCAATGCTCACCTTGGATGGATGGGTAATGATTTAAAAAGGCTTGGTGATCATCTTGACAGCTTTCCCAATGTTATGACTGAATTTGGAGCAGTAATCGCAGAGCTTGGAAGGCAGCCAAAGACTGCAAGACAATTTTTCATCGACTATCAGAATAGGATTATGTTTGGAAAGGACTCGTATAACAAAGAGGAGTTTTATACTTATTTTAGGGTATTAGAATCTGACGATGAATACTTTAGTTATTTTAGAAAAAGACATGCTTTTTGGAAGATGTATGGTTTAAATCTTCCTGACGAGGTATTAAAAAAGGTGTACTATAAAAATGCTCTTAAGCTGTTTCCGTCAATAGATAAAAATTTATTTAAATAGATGAAAAAATTTATATTAATAATCGTAATGCTAAGTTTTCAGGTTAAGAACTCACAAAATATTAGCGGGGTAGAAAATTTCTTATTAGCATCTGAAGAAGATAAAAATCTTTTGGTAAATAATTATTTTAGCCCTTTGTTTAAATCTCTTCAAGTTTCTATGAATGAAGGGTGGTCTAGGAGTGCCAAAACACACAAAAAATTTGGTTTTGACCTTACTTTTTTTGCCTCTGCAGTGGAGATTCCTGAAAGTGAAAAAAGCTTTGAAATTCTTGGGTTTAATAACTTAACCTCCAGCTCAAATAGTATACCTACAATCTTCGGAGAAGAAACCAACGAAAGCCTAAGTGTTAGTTTTCAACCAGCAGGGGAAGATTATACAATTTCTGCTAATTTTCCTGCAGCTAACGGATATGGTTCTATTTTAAAAGAGGGGCGAATGATTCTTCCCAACATACAGTTCTCAATAGGCTTACCGTTTAAAACCGATTTAATTTTAAGGTATATTCCCGAATCTAGATTTAGAGGAGCTGAACTCAGCTCACTTGGAATAGGTATCAAACACAATTTGATGCAATATTTTAAACCTGGCAAAGTTTTACCCGTGAATATTGCTGTTCTAGCGACTCATTCGTCAACTGACGGGTCTTACAATTTTGGAGACAATTCACAAATCGAAGGAAATAATCAAGGAATGTATTTAGACATAAATAGCTATACCTACGGCCTTGTAGGATCTCTAGACCTTAAAGTTCTTAGTGTTTATTCCTCTATCTCTAAGGTGAATACAAAAAGTCAGTTTGAAGTTAAAGGGGATTATGTTTTGAACTACAGCTCATCACTTACTGGAAATCAAAATATTCAGATTGCAGTTAGTGATCCCGTATCAATAGAGAATAAGCTAGATTATTTGAAAAAAAATGTAGGTGTTTCTCTAAACTTTCCTGGTATTAAATTTTTCTTGGACTATACAATTCATGACTACAATTCTATAAATGCAGGAATTTCAATAGGCTTAAGATAATTGCAATTTAAAAAATTTTGTATTTTAGCAAACCGTTTTGCATTCTGAGCAGGACGATTGGACTGAAACAAAAAAATAAATTGTATGAAATCATTGAAGCTATTATTAGTTTCCTTAGCTATCCTTTTCTCCCATAATCTTGTAGTGGGACAAAGCTCTAAGGAGTCAAAAAAATCGAAAGACCCTGTTAAATCTGCACTTAACGGGTTTAAATTTAGAAGTATTGGGCCTGCTTTTATGTCAGGTAGAATCGCTGATATTGCAATTGATCCTAAAAATGAGAATGTTTGGTATGTTGCTGTGGGTTCAGGTGGTGTTTGGAAAACCGAAAATGCAGGAACAACTTGGGTGCCACTAACTGATAATATGCCTTTTTATTCTACTGGCTGTATAACGATTGATCCCCATAACAATTCTTCTATTTGGCTTGGTACAGGTGAAAATGTTGGTGGAAGACATGTTGGGATTGGACACGGAGTTTATCACAGTACAGATGGTGGAAAATCTTGGAAAGATATGGGTTTAAAAAAATCTGAACATGTATCTAAAATTATTGTTCATCCCGAAGACCCTAACACGCTTTGGGTAGCATCTCAAGGTCCGCTATGGAGTCCGGGGGGTGAAAGAGGATTGTTCAAAACAACTGATGGTGGTAAAACATGGAAAAATACATTAGAAATTAACGAATGGACAGGTGTTACTGATTTAGTAATCGATCCAACAAACCCAGATATTCTCTACGCTGCTAGCTGGCAAAAACATAGAAATGTTGCTGCTCTTATTGGTGGTGGACCTGGGACTTCATTATACAAAAGTGTTGACGGAGGAGACAGTTGGTCTAAAATTAATAAAGGCCTTCCAGGATCAAGCAAGGGAAAAATCGGTTTAGCTATTTCTCCTATGAAACCGAATGTATTGTATGCCGCTGTTGAGCTTGACAAAAGAGCTGGAGCTGTATATCGATCTGAAAATAGCGGTGGTAGTTGGTCAAAAATGTCAGATACAGTTTCCGGCGGTACAGGACCTCACTATTACCAAGAGCTTGTTGCTTCGCCACATGTTTTTGACAAAATTTATTTAATGAATGTAAGGGTTTTAGTTTCAGACAATGGAGGAAAGACTTTTTATACTATGACCGAAAGAAAGAAACACTCTGACAACCATTCATTGACATTTAAAGCAAATGATCCAAATTATATGTTAATTGGAACTGATGGTGGTATTTATGAATCCTTTGACGATTCTGCAAGCTGGAAGTTTGTAGGAAACCTTCCTTTGACACAGTTTTATAAGCTTGCTGTTGATGACGCAGAACCGTTCTATAATATTTATGGCGGAACACAAGACAACAACACGCAAGGAGGGCCTTCAAGAACATTCAAAAGAAGCGGTATTTCAAACGCTGACTGGTATGTTGTATTGGGTGGTGATGGTCACCAGCCTGCCACAGAGCCTGGAAATCCAGATATTATATACGCTCAGTCACAACAAGGATATATTAATAGAATTGATATGACTAATGGAGAGGCTGTTAGTGTTAGGCCTCAAGAAGGTATAGACGAGCCTTATGAAAGATTTAATTGGGATTCTCCAATTCTTGTAAGTTACCACGACCCCAAAAGATTGTACTTTGGAACACAAAGAGTTTGGAGGTCTGAAAATAGAGGTGACGGTTGGACTGCAATTTCTGGGGATTTAACCAAGGACGAAGAAAGGCTTGCACTTCCAATTATGGGAAGGTCTCAAAGTTTTGACAATGCATGGGATGTCTATGCGATGTCTACATACAATACTATTACTTCATTGTCTGAATCTAGAATAGATGAAAATATTCTATATGCAGGTACTGATGATGGAATAATTCAATACACTAAAGACGGAGGTGATAGCTGGTCAAAAATGACAGTTGACAATCTTCCTGACACACCTTCAAGTGCTTTTGTAAATGACATAAAGGCGGATCTTCATGACACTGAAACCGC
>DAIPZI010000107.1:0-4690 GCA_036782275.1 Crocinitomicaceae bacterium | reverse complement strand
CTTTGGATTTTGCTTTTTATTGCAGTCGTTCTCGTTCTGTTTTTTGGCAATAAAGTAGAAATGAACAATGTGGTAAAGCCACCGATCGTGAGTATTCGAGTTGATGGTCCAGATGCTTTTCTTACAGAAAGTGAATTAATTTTAAGGCTTAAGACTAAAAACCTTATTTATGAAGGACAGGTTTATGAGAAACTAAACATAAATAAAATAGAAGCCTATATTTTGAGCATGTCAGAGGTGCGAAAAGTACAGGTTTACAAACAGTTAAATAATACCTGGCACATCGACCTGGAATTGATTAAGCCAATCGCAAGGATATTCAATAAACATGGTGAAACGTACTATTTAGATTCGGATGGAAAAAAAATGCAAAGGTCTGATTTACATACTGCGCATATCCTTGTTTTTTCAGGTGAAATCCGAGATAAATTTAATTCTGAAACTGCAGTTTCAATTATTAACAACGACTCATTGAAAAGTATTCGTGATTTAGATGACATCTATCATATTTCAAATTATGTTTGTAAGGACCCCTTACTGCAATCTTTAATAGGCCAAGTCTATTTAAATGAAAACAACGATTTCATAATGATTCCAGTTTTGGGAGATCAAAAAATAGTTTTTGGAACAGCACATTCAGAAAAGGAAGTAAGGGAAAAATTCCAAAGACTTAAGATTTTTTATAAAGAAGCGATCCCTTATGAGGGATGGAATAAGTATAGTGAAATTAGTTTGAAATATGAAGGACAAATCGTTTGCAAAAAGGTCAGCTCAAAATAAATCCAATGGGTCAGCCATTGATCAATCAATAGTAGTTGGTCTTGATATCGGGACAACTAAAATTGCGTGTTTTGTTGGTGTTAAAAATGACCATGGAAAAATTGAAATTATATCAATGGGTAAGAGCAAGTCCAAAGGTGTAAAACAAGGAGTTGTCTTTAATATTGGAGAAACGATTGAATCAATTGAAAAAGCGATTGAAGATACCCAACAAAATGTTGATGAGGGAAATTTAGTACTGAAACATGTCGTAGTCGGCATTGCTGGTCAGCATATTCGAAGCATGCAAAACAGAGGAAGCTTCAGCAGAAAGGATTTATCACGCGAAATTTCACAAAAAGATATTAAGGATTTCATAAAGGACATGAACGGTTTAGTTATGAATCCTGGAGAAGAAATCATTACCGTTATCCCACAAGAATACAACATTGACGGTCTTCCTGGTATAAAAAACCCAATAGGAATGGAGGGCAGTCGGATGGAAGCCAATTTTCATATCATCACGGGGCAGGTAAGTAATGTGAAGAACATTTATAATTGCGTTCAAAGAGCAGGTTTAGAGATCGATGATGTGATCCTCGAACCCATTGCTTCTGCAGATGCGGTATTGAATGAGGAAGAGAAAGAAGCAGGAATCGTTTTAGTTGATATTGGCGGAGGAACAACTGATGTAGCAATATTCCATGAAGGGATTATAAGACACACTGCAGTGATTCCTTACGGTGGAAATGTAATTACCCAGGATATCAAAAAGGGATGCAAAATCTTAGAAAGGCATGCTGAAAATTTAAAAGTCAAATTTGGAAGTGCAGTGGCTAAAAAAAGCAGTGAAAATGAGGTGGTGTGTATTCCCGGACTCAAAGGACAGCAACCCAAAGAAATCACCTTGAAGACGCTTGCTCACATAATAGAATCAAGAATGACCGAAATTATTCTATTAGTAAAGCAACAAATTGACAATTCTGGTTATGCCGATGAGATTATTGGAGGAATTGTCGTGACAGGTGGGGGGTCCAAGCTGAAGCATTTGACCCAGCTTTTTGATTATAAAACAGGAATGAGTTCCCGTATCGGTTATCCATGTGAGCATCTTGCAAATGAAAACAATCAGGATTTAATGAGTCCAATGTATTCAACAGGTATAGGCTTGGTTCTAAAAGGATTTGAAAAAGGAAACTCCATGAGCATTGTGAGCAAAGAAGAGGAAGGAGATGATGACGATCGAGGAAAGTTTTTTTCAAAAGTTTTGGATGGGGTAAAAAACTTTTTCGTGGATGAGGAAGAGGAAGAGGACGAGGAAAATGGTAATGAAAAAAAGAATTGAATTTAAAATAGAGAATTATGGATTTTGATATACCCAAAGAGAACAGTTCAGACATCAAAGTAATTGGTGTTGGCGGTGGTGGAAGTAATGCTGTAAACCACATGTGTAATCAAGGAATCGAAGGCGTCGATTTTATAGTTTGTAATACAGATAGACAAGCATTAGACTTATCTCCAGTTGCATATAAAATTCAGTTGGGAAAGGATTTAACGGATGGTAGAGGTGCAGGAATGATTCCAGAGGTGGGTATGAATGCTGCCATGGAGAATATAGAAGACATTCGTGAGTTACTAAGTAACAATACCAAGATGGTATTTGTTACTGCAGGTATGGGCGGAGGAACAGGTACTGGGGCAGGTCCCGTTATTGCACAAGTAGCAAAGGATATGGGCGTCTTGACCGTAGGTATTGTCACTGTACCATTCAATTTTGAAGGAAGAAGAAGGTTAAAGCAAGCTGAAGATGGCTTAGAGAAAATGCGTCAAAATGTAGATACTTTACTTATCATAAGCAATGATCGTTTAAAAGAATTTGGCAAAGACATGACTCTGTCAAATGCTTTCTCGCACGCAGATAATATATTATCAGTTGCAGCCAAAGGTATTGCTGAAGTAATTAAAAAGACGGGAATCATTAATGTAGATTTTAATGATGTCAATACGGTTATGCGTAATAGTGGTCATGCCATCATGGGGTCTGCTGAAGTAGAAGGAGAGAATAGAGCAATGAAAGCTGTAGAGGCAGCATTGGCCTCGCCGCTGTTAAATGACAATGATATTCATGGAGCTAGATATATACTTTTAAACATCACCTATGGAGCGAAAGAAGTGATGATGGATGAGATCAGTGAGATTACTAATTATATTGAAGATGCTGCCGGAGTGGGAGCGGATGTGATTTGGGGTCATGGTCATGATGAAGCCTTAGGGGATAAATTGTCAATTACATTGATTGCAACAGGTTTTGGTACCGAGGAAAACTTAATTGTTCCTCTCGAAAAGCCAGAACCAAGAAAAGTTGTCGATTTAGAGGATGATAAAAAAATGGTTGAAATTAAGCGACCATTGCAAAATCCAATTCAAGAGACAACAACGAGTCTCGAAGATGGTGAGCCATATATTATCAATAAATCACAGAATGATGAACCAGTAAATAATCCTCAGGAGGATGTTGATGTTGATGAACAGGAGAAAGTTGTTTACAATTTAGAGGAAGAAGATGTTTCCGAAGAAAAGGAAAGCGACGGGGTTGTTTGGAATGTTAATGAAATCGAACCGCAAGTAGAAGCTGAGGGTCAGACTGAGTTATTTGTAGAGAACAAAATTGTAAAACATGATCTAGAAAGTGGAGATTCTGAGGAGGTCGATTCCTCACAGATATCTGCAGAAAATGCTCAAACTAATGCCCAGGAGAGAGTGAATCGAATACAAGAGCATACCTTTAAGTTGAAAAGAGCCGAAGGCATCACCGATTTCGAAAAAGAGCCTGCTTATAAAAGAAGATCCATAGAGCTTGATAATAGTAAGCCAAGTGAGGAGAAGCCAAGTAGATTCGGTTTATCTGAAGATGAAGATGGTGGTTCTGATCTCGGTGACAATAGTTTTTTACATGACAATGTAGATTAATGGGAAATTTTTCAGATAAAATCAATAAATCCATAAAAGAGGCGATGATCGCCAAGGACAAAAATCGTCTGGCAACTTTAAGAGATATTAAATCTAAGCTGCTTTTAGAGGCCACCTCGGGCAACGGTACAGACGTTACTGATGATGTTGCCGCTAAGATCTGCTTAAAGCTATACAAACAGCGAAAGGAGACGCATCAGCTATACATCGAACAAAATAGAGAAGATTTGGCCTCGGAAGAGCTTGCTCAGGCTACAGTGATAGAAGAGTTTTTGCCCAAAATGCTCTCAGAAAAAGAGGTTCAGGAAGAAGTCTTGGCAGCTATTCAAGAATTAAATGCCAACAATATGTCCGACATGGGTAAAGTTATGGGGTACTTGTCTAAAAAACTCGCTGGAAAGGCCGATGGCAAGCTACTTTCCTCCCTTGTACGTCAAGGACTTTCGAACTAAAACATTCCTGTTTGAGCTTGCTCTATGTATTTCAAACATGATGCTTTGTATTTAATACATACAGTCGAATACGTATTAACATGTATATTTTACACAACCTTTTTACATTGCAGTAGAAATCTGTAACTATTGCAGGATATTTGTCTCACAACAATTCAATAAAGACCTGAGATTTAAAATAATCACCAAATCGTAAATCTCGTAAACAAACAAACAACGATAAGTGCGGATACTTATTTTTCTTTGTGGATATTTAGTTATTAACAAGAAAATGTGTATTTTTATTTAGAGTATAAGTAGTTGTAAGGTAATGTTTTATAAATTGTTCGAGTGAATATTCATTCAAACACGACAAATAATCAATGGGTAAATAGCTTTATTCATCGAGGTCAATAAAACAGCAACGATTTTTCTCTACGACGCGTTTAATTATTAGTGCACTAAAATGCATCATTTTGTTAATTTTTATAAAATTTAAGTTTATGAAGTCTCTTTTTAAAATTCAACCA
>DAIPZI010000106.1:0-4752 GCA_036782275.1 Crocinitomicaceae bacterium | reverse complement strand
ATTAATGTGAGTTGTTCACAAACAACATCGGGTTACTTTTCAATATTCCCTAATCCTAGTTCTGGTTCATTCCAGGTGATCTTAAACAATGCTGAGATAATTGGGGACGCAAGAATGAATGTTGTGGATACCAAGGGTAACATCGTCTTATCCAAACCTCTAGATGTTAAGTCAGGAATAAATATGTATGTTGTTAATGAGGATTTAGCTCCGGGTATCTATTATGTTTCTGTAGAAAATGGAGATAAGGTTACTGTAGTTTTAAAGCACAGTGTGAAATAAAAAAACACAATTAAATGATATGAAAAGGCCTTCTATTGAAGGCCTTTTTTGTTTAACAGAAATGCAAGTTGATTGTATAGATCTCAAGTATAAAAAAGCATATTTTTAGTAGTTTTTTTAATAAGAAAATTGTGTTACTTTTGCATCGCTAAAACTAATACAATAAGTTTCTTTAAAAAAGAAGCACTTTTTAAAACAACAATATTTACAATTCAGCTGAATTGAATACTATTTACTAGAATTATGAAAAATACTCTCCTCATTTCATTCTTCGTGTTTATATACACGTTTTCTTTTTCGCAATTATATACGGTAGGTTCTCCAACTCATAATACAACTACTCCCGCATTGTCTTCTATTAATAGTTTTTATGAAGATTCTAGAGTGCAATATATTTATTCTGCGAGTGAGCTTCAAGCTTCGGGAGTCCCAAATAGTTTTAGTATCGACGCGATTCATCTTTTAATTTTTGACTTACCTGGTGAATCTCTTTCCAATTTCACCATTTCGATGAAGAATTCGCCAACAAATTCTTTCGCAGCCACACCAACTTATGATGGCGAACTAACCACTGTTTTTACTGCTGCAAGTATTGGGTCGGGAGACTTTGTTGCGGATGAATGGAAGCAGTTTGATTTAACTGCACCTTTCACGTGGGACGGTACAAGTAACCTGTTAATTCAGGTGTGCTATGATAACCCCAATGGTGCTCCTTTTGGAAATGATGGCGGTATATATGTATTTAAAGATGCTGATAATTTGAATAGATCTGCTTTTCGTTATGCGGATTTATCTTCCGGGTGTAGTCATACTGGGGGAAATCGTTCCAAGTATAAGGCAGTAATTCAATTAGAGAAATTTTGCTCCTCCCCAAATGTGAATTATACGATTAATCACAATCCAGCGATTTGTTCTGATACTGAGATCTTCTCTTTATCCGGGTCTGAGCTTGGAGTAAATTACAAATTGTACGATTGGTCCAATACTCAAATAGGTGCCACAATAGCTGGTACAGGTTCCCAAATTGATTTCCCATCAATAAGTTCTACAGATATTTACTATGTTAATGCTGAGGGTACGGGATCAATTTGTGCAGGGCCATTCACCATGAAAGACGGCGAAGATTTTTATTTTATTTCAATGACTAATTATTCCGATCCTTCAAACGTAGAAGCAGGGATCTCTGAGACGATTTGTGAGGAATCATCCAAGCAACTCAATGCTTCTGCAGATGTTTCATCTTTGGTTTTGTATAGTGAAGATTTTGAATCATCATTTAGATTTAATGTTAGGAATAATGGAGATAATTCGGGAAACAATACTTATGAAACTTGGTACTGGACAACAGGTGCTTATCCAAACGGCACAAGTTATGCAAGAGTAAATAGTGATGCCTATGGATTACAAGATATGGATGAATCATTAATTACTCCAGAATTTGACGGTTCCAATATGTCTGTGATTACATTAGAATTTGATCATAATTTACCGATTTTTAGCTCTGAAATTGCTGATGTAGATGTTTGGAATGGATCTACATGGGTCAATGTTGCATCCTATACATCTGAACAAGGAGATAATACTACACCAGCACCAGCCAATGTTGAATTGGATCTTTCAGCACATAAAAATGCAAGAATGAAAGTACGGTTTCGTTACTATGATGCAAACTATGATTATTGGTGGATTATAGATAACATTTCTATTACGGGGACACCAAGTACTAATTACTTATGGAACAATGCTTCAAGTTTATCGAATGTGAGTATCAGTAATCCTGTTGCTAATCCAGAATCGAACACAACTTATACTTTAACTGTAGAGGCAAATGGATGTGAGGCGACGGATCAGGTTACCATTTCAATACAAGCTAAACCAACAATTACATCATCTCCCTTTACAGGTTCTAATACCTGTGGATTAATCACCTATAATATTTCAACGGATGCAAATGACTCAGAGGGAACATGGAACAATACCGGTATAGGAGGTTTCGACGCTTCTAATGACGCCTCGACATTATATACTTCAAATACCTTCAACGATGATGTCACACTTACTTGGAATCAAGAAGTAGGGGCTTGTAGTGGTTCTACTGCAGAGATTGTAGTTCAATTTAATCAACCAGTAGAATCTTATGAGGATTTAGACAATGATTCATGGGTTTGGGGAGGATTGTCTAACACGGAGTGGGGCACAGCTGAAAACTGGTACAAATGGGACGGGTTTAAATGGCTTAGGCAGACATCATCATCTCCAGATCTCTCAGCAAACCTATACATTATGTCCCATTTGAATTCGGATGTATGTATAAGTACTAATAATTTCACTACAGCCAATAATGCTGTAATTAATGATTTAAATGTGAGTATGGATGGAATATTGAATGTTTCAAACAATTTAACGTTAAAAGGAGACCTCACGAATTCAGGGTCCATTTCAGGAGGTGTTTTAGTGTTTGATGGCGATTCTGATCAGAAAATTGAAGGCGCATCTTCCACCATAGAAAGTATAACCATAGATAAGTCATTCGGAGATGTCGTGATAAATTCACCACTAACCATCACAAATTGTTTGAAAATGGTTGACGGAAATATTTTAAACGGCTCCAACCTCCTGACTGTAGGTACGTCCAGCTCTAATGATGGCATCATTCAACACGTCTCAGGAATGATCTCAGGTTCATTAAGGAGGTTTTTTCCGAATACCGCAAGTTCAAAATTTTTCCCTGTCGGTAATGGGAGCGTGATAAGAGATTTTACAGTTGATTTTGCTGATTCTCCTGGATTAGATCAGTATTTAACTGCTTCTTATGTATCTGGGATCCCACAAGATGAGGGAGCCAATTTATATAATGGATTACCTCTTGTAACATCTGACAATCAATTAATACAGAATTACAGTGAGGAAGGGTATTGGGAAATAAATCCTACGGACAATAATTATGGTTCGCCGATTAATACTATTCCATTTGAAATTTCTTTGCACATGAATAACATTTCAAATGCAATTGCTTTTACTTCTGAAAGTGAATATTCAAAGGTTCGAATAATAAAAAGTGCAGGATCAAATGACCCAAATATTCACCATAATAGCTGGTCTTCTTTGAGTCATATTCATGCTGTTGGTTCTAATGACAACTTTTATTTGAAAGGATCTACATCAGGGTTTAGTTTTTTTAATGGCGGAAAAAGTAATGGAGAGGGCTTACCTGTAGAATTGATTTCTTTCAATGGTCATTGCAATGGTTCAAATATTGATATTCATTGGAATACGGCTTCAGAGTATAATAGCTCTCATTTTATTCTGGAACATTCGAGAGATGGCATTTATTGGACGGAGATTGATATTAAAGAGTCTGCAGGTATAAGCACTGAGTTGAGAAATTATAATTTCACCCATGAGGGAGTGGTTTCTTCAATCAATTATTATCGCCTTTTGCAAGTTGATATAGATGGGACTATTAAGAAATACAGCCCTATTGTCGTTTCTTGTTCGGAAAGAACTTCGGGAGAATTAGCGGTGTATCCAAATCCAAGTTTTGGTTCCTTCCAAATCATCATAAAAAACTTCACTACCATAGGTGAAGCCAAGCTAATGCTCGTAAACGCAGCGGGTGCTGAGGTATGGGGAAAGACGATTGAAATTGGAAATGGAATTAATACCTTTATGGTGTCCGATGAATTAGATGCTGGAGTCTATTATCTGATTTTGATCGATAAGAACTTTAAAAAACAAGTAGTAAAGCAAGTTATAAAATAGTTCCTCCCAATTTTATCCTCAATGAGCTTGATGATTTCAATTTAAATCATACCAATTTTCTTAACTTTATAAAAAAAAGATTATGCTTGCTCCGTTCAACCTTCAGAAGTGGATTAATGAAAATAGAGATGTTCTAAAACCACCAATCAGTAATAAGAATCTTTATGTAGAGGCGGGAGATTTTATCGTAATGGTCGTTGGTGGGCCTAACGCTAGAAAGGATTATCATTATAATGAAAGTGAGGAGCTTTTTTATCAGATTGAGGGTGATATCACTGTAAAGATTCAAGAAAATGGCAAGTCCAAGGATGTTGTGATTAAGGAGGGGGATATATTTTTGCTGCCTGCGAATATTCCTCATTCTCCAATTAGGGGTGAAAACACTGTCGGCTTAGTGATTGAGAAAGTAAGAAAAGATACAGAGTTAATTGATGGGTTGATGTGGTATTGTGACGATTGTAACCACTTATTACATGAATATAAATTTCCTTTGAAAAATATTGAAAGAGATTTCTTGTCTCGATTTAAGGAATTCTACAGCTCTCTAGACAAAAGAACGTGTAAGAATTGCAGTACAGTGATGGAGGTAGATTCTAGATTTGTAGATTAATTAGAATAAAACGTCCAATCAAAATCTGAATTATTGTAATCTGTTTGTCTAAGCTTAAGATTTTTGTTCTTTAGCATAATAATTTCATAACTCTCACC
>DAIPZI010000105.1:0-4825 GCA_036782275.1 Crocinitomicaceae bacterium | reverse complement strand
GGCCATGGCGGCATTTGTCCTTGGTAAACCGCGTCATATATCGAGGTAGCCATTGTATTGGCTTCGCTGTAATCGACCAGTGAAAAAGGGGCCCCACCACCTTGATGGTGACATTTAGTGCATTTTTCATAAAAGATCTCTGCGACTTCACCACTCCATGTTTGAGCAAATGAAAAACTTACTACGAATAGGAATAAGAAACTTGAAATGAATTTCATATGATTTTTTTTATCGAATGTAATGAATAATTAAGTGATTCTAAAATTAGAGCTTTATCAATTTCTGAACGGAGCTTTTTTCACCGTTGTGAAAATTAATATAATAAATTCCGGGGCTGTATTGTTGGGTTATTATATTTAAGGATAGTTCAGGGGTTTTGAAGCCGTTGTAAACAAGGTCTCCATGGCTTGTGTAAATAGATATGATTCCACCTTGATTAGAGTTGAATTCAATAGTATTGCTACATGGATTTGGGATTAAACTGAATTCTAAATTGTTCTCGTCAAGGGCTGTGCAATCTTCTATTATTATTTCGATACTGACAGAGTCCGGACAGGTTCCTTCTGTTTGATGTGTCACAACGTATACTCCAAGTGATGAATTGTCTGCGTTAATGGCACCACTTTCGTCATCAAGTTCCAATCCTGTTGTAGAAGAAAAGACTCCTTCTCCAGGATTAGCAACAGTTGGTGTGATTATGCCTTCTCCAATACAAATTGAAAAAGATGCGAATAAAAAGCCGGCAGAATTTAATGGGTTCATGACCATTTCAACAGGTCCTGATTGAGGGGATGGACAGCCATTTTGATTGGTGTAATTTAAATATATAGACCCAGAAAAATCAACGAGCAAAGTGTCTGTTGATGCGATAGTAGTCCCACCGACTCCCCAATTAAAAAGGCCTTCTGTTTGATTTGTTGAATAAAGCTGTATTGGTGAGCCTTCACAAAATTCATTGATCCCATTCAAATTGAGCTCTACAATACTTTCAGGTAATCCAAATCCAATTTCATATTCATTATAACTTCCACACAATAGTTCATTTGTAGTTGTTGGCTTAACAACAGCGGCAAATGTACCTGATGAAAGGGTAACCGTAAAGGTGTTTTGTTCACAAGAATTGTAGCTTTCACTCGTGATAAGTTGTGGCACAGAACAGTCACCAATATTAAAGACATCCACAGTTACTGGGAATTCAGATGAAATTAAAATACTCGTTAAACCCGGCTCGTAGATTTCAAATCGATACCAATCGAAATCTTTATTTCCATTTTCCGCCCAACACGAACCAAAAACACTTTCACCACATGTAATATCCTGATAGTCCGGATTGGTCATGTAGCATCCTCCGTTATTATTATCACCACAAATTTCATTCTCTGCTGTACTATTTATTCCTGCGTCAATAGAACATTGATCGAAGGTTTCTAAGCATAAACTGAAATCCATAGTATTTGGAATCCAGTCATACCAATCGTAGACGCGTATGTAATAATCTTGACCAGGGATGAGTCCACCAATCGTTGTGGATTCATCTTCGCCGTCATATGTCGCGTTTAAGCAAAGCATACTGTTTAAACTAGCACAGGTTCCCGAAAACACTTCAAGTACAGGATCCATATCACCTGAGCTTGTTAGCTCTATCGAAGAGGCATTTGAATTAGCAGTAAATTGATACCAAACGTCATTGTTGGCAATTCCATCGCAACCCGGCATGGATGCTGTTGCCAATTCGAGTAGACCTTGAATTGGTGTACAGCTTGCCAAATGGTCAATGCCAATCGCATTAATGCATTCATCATTGGCAGGGGGGGATTGAGGAGTGTAGTAAGTGTAAGAATCGATACCGATGTAATTGGAATTTGATCCTCCGGGGCCACCATCTGTCACATAATATCTAAAACCGATTCTACCATTGGTAGGCCCACTTAGGCCTGTTATGGATATGGTATATTGGGTCCAAGAAGAAGGATATCCAGTTGGCGAGAGGGATGGATTTATACTTAACAAAAGTGAAGTAAATGTACCAACATCTTCTGGGGAAAAACCAGTGTCAAGGTTATTTCCGTCTTCACTCATTCTCACCTCAATTCGATCAGGAAAAACGGGGTTAACGTCAACTCGTCTCGTGTAAAAAGTGATAATGTCCCCGTTATTAAACGTGCGTGTTGGGGTAATTGCCCAATTACTTAAAGTAACCGCAGTTGACGCAGAGGAGCTTTGGTATCCAACGCCAAGAAATGAATTAGTGGCACCTTGGTGAGAGCTAAATTGAGCAGGGTCACCTTGATGCCAGCTTTGGTCTTGGGAGTCACTATTATTTATAAAATACCAATCCTGTAAGGTACTGATGTCATCGAAGCCTTCTAAAAAAGTTTGACTAAATCCTTGCGAACAAATCAAAATCAAAAAAAAGTGTAGAACGATAACGACTCGCATAAGGCTTATTTGTTTACTTCAATCAAGTGCGCTTTTGAAGTTCTATTGAGGTTATCAATTACTCTGACAATGTAGCTTCCAGATTCGATATTTGAAAGATTTACTTTGATTTCATTGAGCATGCTATTTTTGATATAAATGCGCTGGCCAACAAGATTGTATATTTCAATTCTGTCTATAAGATTATCACTTTTCACAGTCAATTCATTTTGTGCAGGATTTGGATAAATTTCAAGATCAAAAGAATTGTTTTCAGCGATACCTGAAGATGCGCATTCCTCATCAACTGGATTTCCGTCACAATCATTTATAGGATATAAAAATGCCGTTTCCATTGGTTCATTCTCTGGTTGTAATTCAGCCTCATCACATCCCATTTGTTTCACTAAGAAATCTCTAAAAAAATCAACTGTAGTGTTCATGATAGAGGCATTACCTATGTATGGGACGTGTCCAGCACCTGGAAAAGTGTAAAAATATTCCTCTAGTCCTATTGCACATGCTCTTTCATGTAGCATTCTACTTCCATCAAGATACATTAAAGGAATTCCAGGATTTACCAATCCACGATTGTATGTAACTGTACCGTCATTGGTGCCATGAACTGAACAGAGGGGTACATCATCGGCCTCGATCCAGCTATATCTTGCTAGTGCACCACAACCGTTGATAACACCTTGAATATTCGAAGAGTATCCCTGATTACCACTCATTCCTTCCAATCCACCCATTGAAGAGATCGTCGATTCGTTAAGGTAATCTGAAATCTTACATGCATCATCGAGATAAGCCATATGCAATGATGTAATAGCACCGGCAGAACTGCCTCCGATGAAAATTTTGTTAGTATCAATTTTAAACTGATTATCGGTTTGTTTGTCCTTATAAAAATACCTCACCGCACCTCTTAAATCCTGAACGGCCCGAACAACCGCTTTTACCGCATTGGCTGAGTCAAAAGGGAAAAACCCAAGTCTATAATCTATTGATGCACAGGCGTAACCCATTTTAGAAAATCGTTCAGAGAATTCCACCATGTCGGGATCTGTTTTCGAACCTCCGATGAAACTTCCTCCATGAACCCATACGAGCAAAGGCCGTTCTGTTTCGGTATCACCTTCCGGTTCATAAAAGTCCATTTTTAACGTGGTGCTTCCGCCATTCCAGGAAGTGTTTGATCCATAAGTAATGTCTGAAGTTTTGGTGAAATCTGAAAACACAGTACTTGAATACCTGCCATCATCACAAGGTGTTTGAGCATTAATGATATTCGAGATTGATAAAAGAAATGTAAAAAATAAAATTTGTTTCATGATTTGTATTTAAGTTAGGGAAAAAATGCAGCATCCAAATTTGTGGCATTCACCAAGGGATAATTAGCATTATATTTTTGATTAATTAGTTTAATGAACTCGTTTGCAAACAAGGCATTTGTTCTTGGGTTAAAACGTATTCCATCTAGTCCATATGCTCCACCTGAAACAAAAGTAGTACTCATGTTTATACCGTTGTAAGGAAATTTAGATTGTATTTTATTGAAAAAGGTTCCCGCTTCAACTAAGCCAAGGTCAAATTCAATGGCAAGATAACGAATGATATCATTAATTGAATTCAAATGAGTTCTAATATTTTGCAGCTCATTTTGACTTAATATAAATTCATTTCTAAAGGGGAAAATAGTGCCCATTTTATAACACTTTACTGAGTCCAAAGGAACACTTAATAAAATCAGTTCTCCCTCTTGAATGGGACGAACACCAAATGCGTTTGCCGATGGGTCCTCAATCATAAAAGGATTATTACCTTGGGTGAAATAAAAATCTAAGGGGTTGTAGATGCTATTCAGAGTAGCATTATTCGCAGAATCTAAAACGAGGTCATCCCATCTTACTGTTGTAAAATAAGGCGCGCTTGTAATGTCTGGAATTGTTGAAATTACTCCTTTAGCTCCATTTGCAGTAAGGCTTTCAAGGATTTGTCGGTAGTTGTTTTCGAATGTGATGAGATCAGGAAGGCTATCATTTTTTGCACCTGATTTTATATAGAACATAAAATCGTCTAGTCCCAAAAACATGCTAAAAAATGTTGGATCTATCAAGTTTACATCAGCAATGACACTGCTCGATTGTGACGAAGCCATCCTTGAGAAAAATGGGTTTTGATTTGAATAATCAGTATCAAATAATTCTCCTAATCTAAGGTTTGGTATGGACATATTATGGAAAGGTAAGCCATCATATATATTGGTTAAGATAGTGGCGTCACCAATTGTACTTTCTCGAACAGGCGACAAAGAAGTTTCGTTTAGGCAATCTGTTTTGTATCCAAGAATTAATCGCGAAAGACCATTAGAGCTTAACCCTACCGAAGCTTCACTAGTCAATGG